>JAEUHE010000085.1 GCA_016793885.1 Verrucomicrobiales bacterium | reverse complement strand
CCCGCAGGGTTCAAAGAAATTTAGCCGGGGGTGCTCGCACCCCCGGAACTGTTAAAAGTACGGAGCATCGCGCAGCGATGCCACTGGCTTCTGAGACTTGCGTCAACCGCTTCAAGGAACCTAATCAGTTCGTCAGCCCATTGGCCAACGGGTGGCACGCCTTTCAGGGTGCTGTTTATTGGGGGGCCGACAGACCGGGGGTGTCGTTGCGCTCCACGCCCCGGCTAATCTCTTTGAACCCGCAGGGTTCTCGGCTTCGGCATCAGGACCTCACGCGAACACGTGAGGATCCCCTACAACTTGTCTAGTCCCCATTTTTGGAGGTAAAGATGAGGGCTCGACACCGCTTTTCCTTCACGCCGCCCCCCTCTCCAACGCGCGCATTCCCTGAACGCACACCCCAAGCCACTCCGCCAGGTGCAGGAAAAGCGGAGGGTCAACTCTCCCAAATCACCGACCGATCAATCTGGGCGATCGAGGTCCTACCGGTCAGGGCCATCGCCTGCTCCAATTCATCCCGCAGGATCTCCACCACGTGAGCAACTCCGTCGGCACCAGCGACCGCCAGGCCATGCAAATAAGGACGCCCAATCAGCACCGCGGAAGCTCCATAGGCCAGGGCTTTGAGAATATCTGTTCCCCGCCGAATGCCCCCGTCCATCAACACCGGCAAGCGTCCCTTCACCCGTTTGGTCACCCGTTCCAACGCACAGATTGCTGCTGGCGCGGTATCCAACATTCGTCCCCCATGGTTCGAGACAATGATCCCAGCGACCTTGGCCTTGACGGCGAGCTCCGCATCGTCGGGGTCCAAAATGCCCTTCAGCACCAGCGGAAGGCGGGTGACGGACTTCAACCACTCGATTTCCTTCCAAGTCATCCGTGTGTTGCCCCCGCGCATGAGCGAATCGCGACCACGGTTGACATCCTCCATGTAGGGCAGTCCGAGCCCGGTGGGGAGCCGAAACCCAGCACGGATCTGCCGATACCGCGGCCCGACGACCGGAGCATCCACCGTGATGACCAAGGCCTGACATCCAGCCTTCTCGACCTCGCGGATGACTTCAGTCACGAAGCCACGGTCGGATTGGACATACATCTGGAACCAAAGAGGTGCTGTGGCGGCCTTGGCAATCGGTTGAAGGCGCGTGTTGCTGGCGCTGCTCACGACATACAGCGCTCGGCATTTTGAAGCCCCACGTGCCGTCTCCACCTCGCCCCCGGGATGAACCAGGCAGTGGTAGGCAGTAGGGGCCAGTAGAATCGGATGTGGAAGAGAGACACCCAACAGAGAGACGCTGCAGTCGATGCGAGAAACATCGATCAAGACACGAGGGCGCAGCCGGATGGAGTCGAAGGCCGAACGATTCCAACTCGCCGTCAACTCGTCGGCCGCACCACCCGCGACCAACGCCCGCGACATTTTCGGAAGGACCACATCGGCCATCTCTTCGTAATCGGACACGCTGACGATCAACCGTCGTCGATGCCGGATCCTGATCGGCACAACTGGGGATGGAACAGGAGGATGGGTGCGTTTGGTGGCCACCGCAGATTTGTCGCGAAATTCCGAAAAAGGCGCCAGTCCTATCTAGCAACAAAAAGGGCCTCCGTTTCCGGAGGCCCTTGCGAATGGGGATGATGCTAAACCCACCGTTATTGGCGAGCGCGATAGAACCCGCCGGCGCTCTGCTGAGCGGGGGTCAGGGTCAGCGGGCTCACAGCACCAGCGACGGCCTGCCAGGTGGCTCCGTTAACGGTGGCCTTCGATTCCAGCGTGCCCGTGAACGTGATGACCACGTTGTCACCGGACTTGCTGATGCTGATCGTCGGCTGCACACCACCGCCCACGGCGGGAGTCGGATCATTCTTCGGATCGGGATGGCTGAGGATGGTATAGACCACGGTCTCATCCAAGGTCACGTTCTCGAGACTGAGCGGGAGGCTCGGATCCTTGCGAGTGATACCCTTGGCCGCCACCATGATTTCCTTGGTGGTCATCGCCACCGTCGGACGTTCGGTCTTAATCAGAGGAGCGGCATCCGCTTCAAGCGTGCGATCATAGTTGGCAAACGCAGCCACACTGGCCGTGAGGGGACGAAGGGTCTTCGCCACATCATCAAACGCGAGCACACGCAGGTAGGTCTGACGGAGGGTCTTGGTCGACTCGTTGCCCGGGCGGACGAGTTCGTAGGCCACGGCCACGCGGCCGAGAGCGTCGACCGCCAGATTAGCGCGGTCGAAGTCAGGACGAGCAACACCCTCGATACCAGCATCGGCCACGTCCGCGATAGCCACGAACGAACGATCACGAGAATCGAACACGGCCAACCGGACGGTGGGAATACCGCTGGCAGGGCCGGCGAGGAACACATACGGGGTGTTGATGTGGGCGGCGAGACGGGTGTTATCACCACGACCGTCGTCGAAAGCACCCCCGGTCACCACGTTGCTGATGCTGCCCTGCAGGTTGCCCTCGTTGTCATAGAAGTAGAGCACGCCGGAAACGCGGACGCAGAAGCCACCCTTGTAGGCGGCGAGATTGCCCCAGATGGAGCCGTTGGCCACCAGGAAGGTGTCCTTCACAACGCTGCCGTCCGGACGGAAGATCGCCGCAGAAGCAGCGTCGCCATTCGGGTTACGAAGCTTGCTCTTGTCTTCCACCATGGCCACGAAGTTGCCGTTGTCCAAGAAAGCGACATCGCCGCCGAACCGCGAGATCTGTGCGTCGGGAGCAGTGCCCGAGGTGACGCGACCATTCGCGACGTCGATCGCCTTGCTGGTCGGAGTTTGCTTGAGATCGGTGCTCAAGGTGTATGCCTGAACGGTGCCATAGCGGCCGTTGGCCAAACGATCCCATCCCAGCGTCCAACGATCATCCGACTGGAACGCCGGGAACTTGTCCACCGAGGTCTCGCCGCCCACCACGAAGGCCGTGGCGCCAGGGCGCTTGTCGCCGGTGACCCGACCCGGGTTACCGTTCTGACGGGACAGGTTGATCTGGCCGAGGTAGGGCGTGCCGTCGTCGCCATAAAAACCTTCGCCTTCCACGGGATCAGCTCCGTCGACCTTGGCGAACGCCACACCGTAGCGTTGGAAGGTGTCGGAATCCGCAGCAAAGCGATTTCCTTCGATCAAGAACACCGAGTTTCCGAGCACCCCGGCATAGGGTTCCCAGTTGCCCAGGCCCTTGCGGTCCAGCTCGAAGATCGTTTTGTCCTCTTTGATACGGGTCAGGCCAGCCGACACGGCGTCGTTCGGAATGGAGGCCACGAAGACCGCCGAGGAGAACGGGCTGGTGATGAACTTGGCTCCGGCCGTCCCGGCAGGAGCAGCCGAGTAGTTGGCCGTAATGGTTAGTTTGCCACCGCCGAAACGGGAGATGTCGAAGTCGAACGAGTTCGGGTTCGAGTCGGCATCCTGAGCGGAATCCACCACGAAGGACCCGAGATAGGTGCGACCCTGGAACCAGCCGTCGGCGAACTCAGGAA
This sequence comes from Verrucomicrobiales bacterium, assembly GCA_016793885.1. Lineage (NCBI taxonomy): Bacteria > Pseudomonadati > Verrucomicrobiota > Verrucomicrobiia > Verrucomicrobiales > Verrucomicrobiales bacterium. Next base: position 21,799 of record JAEUHE010000085.1, on the reverse strand, counting down.
CGGCAGCCGCAACGCCCGTTGCAATGCCTTCTTCGTCCGCGATGTAAAGGTCGACGACGACGGTAGGATAGCCCGGATTTGCTGCGGGCACAGAGCCCTTCAGCCGAGCCGAGGTGCTGTCGGTGCTAATCACAGGGACCAATCCCGCCTCCACATCCAAGTACACTTTGCCATAATAATTGGTGAGTAGAAGGGTTGAAGTATTTGGAACAACTTGTGTGGGGCTGACAGGGAACGGGAAGTTGTTCAACAGGCGGTTTCCGCGAGCCGAGACACTACCTCCAACGCCGAGTTCGTCGAAAAAGCTCAATCGGGCGGGGCTGAGTCCCAACTCGCTCGGAACAAACAGATCCGCCGGCCAGTTGTTAGCCACGGTATTCGCTTCCAACCCATCGCTCACCCCGTTCAGATCGGACCCGAAGCGATACTCGGCCGAACCACCGCCGGCGTTCAACACCGGCACACCATTGGTGAATCGGGTTGAACCGTTAGCCCCGATGCCAATGAAGTTGCCCGCGATCACGATATTCGTTCCCGGAGTCTGACCGTAGAACTCTATGTTGTGATCATAGCCCTTGGGAGGAGGCACCACTCCGCCGATCACATTGCGCTCGTCCGCATCGTTCTTGCCGTCTCCATCGGTTCCAATAAGCGTGCTATTGCCGCCACGGCCGATCTCGATCGAGCCCTCGAAGCGACGGAAGTACGCGCTAATGTCGGCATCGAGAGCGGGATTGTAATCCTTCACGCCACTCGGGAACACGTTGAGGTAGTTACCACTGATCCTCGTTCGATTTCCTTCAATAATGATGGGGATCGTGGACACACCGTTGATGACGTTCAACTCAGCGCGAGGGTCGGTGGCATTGGGTCCCACACCGATGATCAGGTCGTTAACCAAGATCGGCCGCTCCGGCTGATCCGGCTCGCGGACTCGATAACGGAAACCAGCCACACCTTTTTCAAGACCGGCCAGCGTGGTGCCGTCGACGTCGACGCCCAGCCAGCAGCCGTTGATGTGACCGCTCGCACCGTGAGCAAAGGAGATACCATAAAGCTTCTTAACTCCCGCCTCAGTCTCGATGAAGGGCTGGCCGAGGATGCCAAGGCCGCGAATCGCGTTGCCGGTTCCGCTGTGGAAACCCAGGACGGTTGTTTCGTCATCACCAAAGCCGGTATCGTCCGATGGAAAATCAGGCTCGAAATTCATCTGCGTGAACGCGCCGTTGCGGGAATCCAAGATGATCTGCAGCTTGGCATTGTTGCCCTGCACGATCGAATTGCGATTCGGCACCGCTCCGGGCTGGGTGTAGCCATCGATGGTCAGATTCGATGCCCGAACCACCGGGTAACCGCCAAAGGGAGTCGCGATGTAGTGAGGACCGTCGCCGGGAATATTGAAGGCGACCGTATCACCATTCTGAGCTTGCTCCAAAGCTTGCTTCAAAGAAAGCGAGCCAGCAGCGGGATTTTCGTTGTCAGTCGTGGTAACTGTCAGGGTGGCAGCGTTCAGGCTGCCCCCAACTGAGAATGCCAGTAAGGCTAGTGATTTAATTTTCATACGTATTTGGGCTGTTGGGGACAAGAGAGAAACTTGCCTTTCGCATCGAAAAAAGGCGAGCGAATAATCGAGGCCAGACAATCATGGGCACGAACACCATGGGGAGTGATCCGAAGCGGTTGTGGGGAGCGGGAACCGATCCGATCCGACGAGGAAAGGGGTGATTTCATGGGGTTACGTTGGGTCTTAAATCTGGGGTATGCGACTGGTAGACTGAGACTACAGTGGGGGGCTCCCGGTCTGGCGCCCCCCCGACCGCTCAAACACGCTTCCCTGGGTTCCGTCACATTGCTGTAACCATTCCCGAGCCGTCGCATCATGGGGTTGAAGCTGCAGATACATTTGAAGGCAGTTCCGGGCGCTCTCGTTGTTTCCCAAATGGAGATGGCAAAGCCCCAAGCCTTGCCAAGCACCGTAATGCCTGGGGTTTACCTCCAAAGCGCGCTCACAATCTCGGATCGAAGCCCCCGGCCGGCCCAGCTGCCAGTGCAGGGAAGCCCGGCGATTCAATGCCTCCGCATAACGCGGGCGGCGCTGGATCAGTTCGTCCAAGCGGGCCAATGCCTCGTCGTACCGCTCGTCGTTGATTGCCTCCGTAGCCGCGAGTAGCTGGCGGGCTGCCGGCGCCCCCTCCGCACCAAACCACAGCGCATCCAGCGCAGTCCGGGCCGCCTCGCGGACGGGAGCCTTGGGATGTTGCAACAGCTCAAAAAGCCGGTCCTCCCCCCCCACCCGGGCCAAAGCATGGGCTGACTGCTCTCGAGAAGGGGAGGGCTCCTCCAACACTCGAGCACACAACAGATCTCGATACCATTCAGTCCGGTGGAGCAGCGCCGCCAATAGGTAGCAACCGGCGATGACCAAAAGCCATCGCGCAATGCCGCTAACCCAGGATTGATGGGAGGGAGCCACCCTCCAATCTACGCCGGATCCGGGGTCGGACGCGATGCGTACCAGCCCCGCCCCGAGATACCCGTAAATCTACAAACCCCAGGTGAGTGGCAAGACTCAGCTCTCTCCATGAACTCTTTTCTCTCCGCGCTCTCCGCGCCTCCGCGAGAGATTCCGACAGTTCTTCAGAGTCAGGGGAGGGATCTTTTCTCGCGGAGGCGCGGAGAGCGCGGAGGAGCGCTCAATCAGCGAGAACGGACTGATCGTGCCGACCAGCCCGATCAGTCCCTCTTCAGATCCGTGTGGTCCGCGTCTTCCGTGGGCAATACGTCCCCACTCCTAGTTCCGCAACTCACACCAGCCCCGCCAGCGTGCCGCCCGGGTTTGCTGCTAGAGAATGTTGGCTGCCAACTCCGCGAGCTCGGAACGTTCACCACGCTGCAGCTCCACGTGGGCAGCAATCGGTTGGTCCTGGAACTTGCTCACGATGTAATTGAAGCCGTTAGAGGCCGAATCCACGTACGGGTTGTCAATCTGGTATGGATCTCCCGTAAACACGATTTTGGTTCCATGCCCCACCCGGGTGATGATCGTCTTCACCTCCAGCGGTGTGAGGTTCTGAGCCTCGTCGATCACCATAAACTGGTTGGCGATGCTCCGGCCCCGAATGTAGCTCAGGGCCTCCACCACGATCGTTCCAGAACGCATGAGATCCGTGCTGCGCCGACTCTCCTGCCCCATGTTCAGGTCGCTCAGCAGTTCCAGGGCATCGTGAATCGGCTGCATCCACGGACTCAGCTTTTCCTCGAGTGATCCCGGAAGAAACCCGAGTTCCTTGCCCATGGAGATCGTTGGCCGGGCCACGACCAGGCGACGAAACTCCCGGTCCAAGACCGTCTTCCGCAACCCAGCCGCCATCGCCATGAGGGTCTTGCCAGTGCCAGCCTTCCCCATGAGGGTCACCAGCTTCACCCGGTCATCCAACAAGGCGTCCAAGGCAAAATGTTGTTCCCGGTTCTTGGGCTTGATTCCCCAGACTCCGTCCCGGGCGTCACCGATCGCAACGAGGCGCTTTCCCGTGGCATCCGCCTTCGCCAGCGCGGTCCGCTTGGGCGAAGACTCGTCGATCAGCGTGCAGTATTCATTGGGATAAAATTGACGCTCGCTTCCCACGTCGATCTCCCCCTTCGCCCGAAACTCGGAGATCCGCTGCGCGCTGAGCGTCATCTCCGTCATCCCCGTATAGAGATCGTGAGCGTGAACGCGGCCGGTTTCGTAGTCCTCAGCCGGCAGCTTGAGAGTGTCGGCCTTGATCCGCAGATTGATGTCCTTGGTGACTAGAACCGTGGGTAACCGAGGCGGAGTCTTCCGAATCTCCAGCGCGGCATCGATGATCAAGTTGTCGACCGATCGGCCATTCCCATTCCCGTAAACGTTTCCGTTATTGGACTTCGCCGCCTTCTTCTGAAACACGATCCGTAGCGTGCCCCCGTTTGAGAGGGAAACGCCGTCGCTCAGGCTTCCTTGCGGACGTAGCCCATCCAGCATGCGGGACACCGCCCGCGCGCTTTGCCCTCGCTCGGAGGTTTCCCGCTTGAAACGATCGATCTCCTCAATCACCTCAATGGGAATCAGGACGTTGTTCTCCTTGAAACTCAGGATCGCACTCGGATCATGAAGGAGGACATTGGTATCCAGGACGTAGTTCTTGACCGTTGCGGGGCGCTGCATGAACGGATGGGGTTCGAGTTAGAGGTTACAAACGCACGAGATGAAGTGACATTAATGACGCGCGGCCTTGACGCGCTCATACCAGGACTGCAAGCGCTTGTGTCGGGCCGGCAGTCGGTAGTGTCCGGAAAAAAGAAAGTTGGCCAGCATGCCATACAGGTCGAAGTCCACAAACCGAGGGGTCTCGTCCAGTAGAAAGGGTCGGGTTTTCAGCATTTGCTCAAAAGGAAGCAACCGCTCATCCAACTCGGCCAACAGGGCCTTCTGTTGCTTCTGCCACAGTTCGAGACACCCGCGTCCAAACCGACGCTCCTTGTGACGCAAGAAGCGAAGCCGATCTGATTTCGGCACAAACTCTTTCCAATAAATATCATTCAGTTTGAAGCCTAGCCCCTCAATCTCCCCCTCAATGTGAGGCCACAGCAGGTCCTGGATTCCCACCCAGCGCTCAGGAAACAGCCCAAGTTCGAAAACGTCATCCAAATACTTCGCGATCACCTGGGAGTTATCGCCGGTTTCGAAAAGGACGGAACGGCCGTTCCGCAACACGGGCACCTGGTAATACCGCTCCTTGGTAAGCTTCCACACGAGGCTGCGATCGCCGTTTGGAATATTCACCACCCGACAGCGAATCTGACCATAGGTCAGAATCTGCCGCTGGACCAGGCAGTAGGGGCTCCACGGAAACTGGATCAGCTCAATCATCTGCGAATGCCGTTTCCATCCCTGTTTTTGAGACCGAATGCAACTTCCAAAAGACAATTTCGAACGAGGATCCTTCCCGAGTCCCTCGCCCATCACCCGATCCAGCCGAACGGCGTTGCAAACGGCGCACACCAGAAATGTAGTCCTAGATCGCGCATAAACAAGCCCTGAACCGCAGGAATCGGGTGGGGCACCTGCCCGACAGGCTGCTATGCTAGTTGGACGGATGCCCGTTAGGCCGGACAAAATAGGAACCGACCTCCGAGAGCTTCCCCTTCACCCTAAGCCAAGGAAGCATGTCGGCATGGCCATCGACGAATAGGTAATTGGCCGCCCCCAGGTGACGCTGGACGTCAACCTGGGACTGGAAGGCTTCGGCCTGATACCCACCCGATTCCGCCTCGGCAAAGTGGTAGTGGTCGGAAACCCCAATGCCCGGACGACTTTCCGTCATGTAGAAGGTCTCCGTGGGATCCGTAATGCTGGTCATTTTTGAGAAGTCCAGATGGGATGCCCCGAAGGGATGCGCCGTCAAAAAATCGTTAATCGCATAGCTATAACGCCGCGTTGGATCCGGATCCTTGGGACAACGATAAAGGTTCGTCGTGGTTAGATAGGGCTGAAGGGCGGCAACCCAGGAATTAGTTCTATGTGCGGATCCCGGAAAAAAGTCCTGGTTGTCGTCCGCATACATCCGCACGGAAAGCCCGATCTGCTTCAGGTTGTTCAGACAGGAAGTGCCGTGGACTCGCAGCTTGGCGCGCGAGACCGCGGGGAGTAGGAGTCCGCCCAGAATGGCGATGATCGCGATGACCACCAAGAGTTCGATCAACGTAAATCCGGCCTCTCCACGTCGGCCCACAGCGCCACCAACTCCGGATAAACTCCGACTCTTCCATGCTCTGGCTAGGAGCAAGGAACGAAAGGCTGATATAAAACCGCTTTGCGGCACAGTTCCAGATGTTGCCCCAGACAATGCGGATGTCAAAGGTGTTTAATGCGGCATTTTGCCCAAGCGAACCAGCTCTGCCTCATAACCCTCCCGAAAAGTAGGAAAGAGCAATCGATACCCCAAGGCCTGTTTAAGCTTGGTATTCGCCACCCTCTTGTTGGTCGCCCCTCGTTTCCGGACTTTCTCGGAAGGATCCACCGCTGGCGGCAGCGGCTGCCCCAGTCGAACGCTCAGCCACCGGAAAAACTCAAACTCCGTAACCGACTCGTCGTCCGCCACATTGACGATATCCCCGGGACGGCCCGACTCGAACGCAGCCAAGATGGCTCCCACCAGGTCATCCCGGTGGATCATGTTAAGCCAGCGATCCCCTTCCCCGGTCAGCCGGGCTTCACCCGCCAGAAACTGTTGAAAGAGATGGCCGCGGTCAGGACCGTAAATGCCGGCACTCCGAAGAATGACCGCGGGCCAGCCGATACTCTTCCACGACTGCAGCAGCAGTTGCTCCACCCGCACCAGCACCTGGCTGGTGCCGTTCTGCGGTTCCGCCGGGCTGTTTTCCGTAACCTCGGAACCGTCGGCCTGCCCATAGACACTGGTACTGCTCAAATGCACATACTTCCGAGGGGGAACAGGCTTGAGCCATTCCAATACGTTCCGAGTGCCCTGCCAATAGAGTCGTTCATAGCCCTCCACCCCTCCTCCTCGCGAGGAAAGTGCATTCACCACCCAATCCCAGCCGGTGCCTACCGACGGGAAGCTAGCCGGATCGGTGACATCCCAAACCAGCGGCTCGATACCGGCCGCGCGGAGTTCCTCGAGTCCCGCAGACGATCGGCGAACGCCCTGCACTGTGTGCCCGCCGCGAACGAGCAGGCCGCCCAATGACGTGCCTACATAGCCACAACCTAGAATCAACACTCGCATCAGCCCGCAACCTAGCGCAGCAGATCACGGAATGCACCCCCGGAAAAGGAGGACTAGACAAGCTGGGCGATACTAGCGCTTCTCACCTTGGCGGCAGGGCCCGAACCCGCAGGGTTCAAAGAGATCTAGCCGGGGGTGCTCGCACCCCCCGAACTGTTGAAAGTACGGAGCATCGCGCAGCGATGCCACCGGCTTCGGAGACTTGCATCACCGGACTCAAGGAACCCAACCGGTTCGTCAGTCCGTTTACCGACGGGTGGCACGCCTTTCAGGGTGCGGTAAAACAGGGGCCGACAGACCGGGGGTGTCGCTGCGCTCCACGCCCCGGCTAATCTCTTTGAACCCTGCGGGTTCTCGGCAGCGAATTCACCCGAAGCTCGGACCCGAATGAACGACAGTCTTCCGGGTTCCGAAACCTTTTGCGGTCTTTCAAGCCGATGCTAGACTGGCCGCCTTGCAGATGAGCATCACCCCAGCCCAAACGCGCCCGACTGAGAACCGAATGGTCAGCCCGACCGGTATCGCTCCCGTGCGCCCCGAACTCTTGGCGCCCGCCGGCGATTGGGAATGCGTCCGCGCAGCGGTGGAAAACGGGGCCGACGCCATCTACTTCGGACTCTCCCGTTTCAACGCGCGCATGCGCGCCAAGAACTTCACCGAGGCGGATCTTCCCGCACTCATGGAGTTTATCCACCGGCGTGGAGTCCGCGGCTACGTCACGTTCAACACCCTCATTTTCGAAAACGAACTAGCCTCCGCCGAAGACTACCTCCGCTCCATCATCGCGGCAGGCGTGGACGCCGCGATCGTGCAAGATGTCGGGATCTGTCGCCTGATCCGCGAGCTCTCGCCGAACTTCCCCATTCATGCGAGCACGCAAATGACCGTCACCAGCCCAGCTGGCGTCGACTTTGCCAAGAAGCTCGGATGCCAGTTGGTGGTTCTGGCTCGGGAATGCTCCATCGCCGAAATCCAGCGGATCCATCAAGCCAATCCCTTGCCGATCGAGGTCTTCGTGCACGGAGCCCTCTGCGTCGCCTATTCGGGCCAGTGCCTGACCAGCGAGTCTCTCGGCGGCCGATCCGCCAATCGAGGCGAGTGCGCTCAAGCCTGTCGACTGCCCTACGATCTCATTTCGGATGGCCGACAGGTGCCGCTCGGAGACCGACGCTACTTGCTCAGCCCCCAGGATCTCTCCGGCCTCGAGGTGCTACCTGAACTCGTGCAGGCCGGAATCTCTTCCCTCAAAATCGAAGGCCGACTCAAATCGCCTGATTATGTGGCCAGTATCACGCGCGTTTACCGTCAGGCCCTGGACCGCGCCCTGGCTGCCGCCCAGCCGGAAGCGACCGACGAAACCTCCAGCCGCGCCTGGAAATACGACCTCGAGATGGGCTTTTCGCGAGGGCTCTACACCGGGTGGTTCAAAGGCATCGACAATCAGGAACTGGTTCACGCCCGATTCGGCAAGAAGCGCGGCGTCTTCCTCGGCACCGTCAGCCGTGTCACGCGGGATAGTGTATGGCTCCAGCTCGAATCTCCCACCAAGCTCGGCGACGGCATCGTCTTCGATGCGGGCACTCCCGATCAGGGGGAAGAAGGCGGTCGCATTTACGAGATCAAGCCGGCGCCAGGCGGCAAGGGTCCTCCCCTGACCGAGCTCAAGTTCGGACACGGCCACATCGATTTTCAGAAGGTGAAGGTGGGCGACAAGGTTTGGAAGACGAGCGATCCCGAACTGGAGCGACGTGTCCGCCAGACCTACGACGGCGACACGCCGAAGTTCCGTCGGCAGCTTCGCGCCGAAGTCCACGGCAAAGCGGGCGAGCCCATGACTCTGATCCTACGAGATGAAATGGGTCATACCGTCGAGGTCCATTCCACGATCCCGCTAGCCTCCGCCCAAAACCGTCCACTCACGACCGAAGTGCTGCGGGAGCAAATCGGTCGACTCGGCGGCACCGGCCTGTGTCTCGGCGGCTTGACCTCTCACCTCGAAGGCGAGGTATTGCTCCCGCTCAGCGAGCTCAATCGTATCCGGCGAGAGGCTGTCTCGCAGATCGAACAGCTGCGAGCGCAGCCCCAGCGTTGGACGCTCCGAGACTCGCAAGCTTACTCCCCCAGATCGCAAACGCGCAGCACTGCAGCGCCCGCGACGCCCGAGCTCATCGTCCTGGTCCGCAACCTGGCCCAGCTCCAGGCCGTCCTGACCACCTCGGTCGCAACAATCTATTGCGAATTTGAGGATCCGAAGAAATACCGCGAAGCGGTGACACTCTACCGACAGTCTCGGCCGACAACTCTTTCCGAAAGCCCAGCCGGAGGCATCTTCGTGGCGCCTCCAAGGATCTTTAAGCCAGGAGAGGAATGGATCCTGAAGCTGATCACCTCCTGCGAAGCGGACGGCGTACTCATCCGCAACTACGACCATTTGACCGCCTTCCCCCAAGGACGGAAAATCGGCGATTTCTCACTCAACGTCGCCAATTCGTGGACGGCCGATTACTTCCTGCGCCACCAAGGACTGGAACGCGTCACCGCCAGCTACGACTTAAACTTCGAGCAATTGGCCGCGTTACTCGAAAGCGGGTCAGCACCCGATTTCGAGATCACCATTCATCAGCACATGCCCATGTTCCATATGGAGCACTGCGTCTTCTGTGCCTTCATGTCGAGCGGGAAGGATTACCACGACTGCGGCCGCCCTTGTGAAAAGCACGACGTGCGACTCAAAGATCGCGTCGGACAGGAGCACCCGCTCAAAGCCGACGCGGGATGTCGCAACACCGTCTACAATGCGCTGGCGCAGACCGGGGCTGAATACGTGCAGCGAATGATCCAGCTCGGCGTGGTTCGGTTCCGTCTGGAATTCCTCAATGAGTCGCCGCAAGTGGTTCTACAAACGCTGGAGATGTATGATCGACTGCTCCAAGGCGAGGTGACGGGCAGCCAGCTGTGGCAGGAGCTCAAGCTCCGCCATCAACTGGGCGTCACCCGCGGCCAGATGGAACGGAACGAAACCTGAACCGATCGGCTGATGGCATCGTGTCCGCGGGTTCGAACGAAACTCACTTCATAAGGTGTATCTTGGAGCTGGAAATCAGACCTGTCGCTCTATCACTCCGCTTGTGAAGGGTTAGAGCTTGTCGGAATTGTAAGGTCCACGCCACCGGAGGCGGCGCAGCGCTAATCCGGCAGCCCCAAGCGCCAGCACAACCAGGGGCGCAGGTTCTGGCACCACGGTGGCGTCCATCGAAACAAATCCAATATTGACCGTCGTGGTACCCCACGAAGATCCACTGTCACTGCTGCGTCGGCCTAGGTCTCCGATCAGCCAACTGCCGGTTTGGGCTGTTGACGCTGTTGCAAACCACACCGGAATGGCACCCCCTCCCTCCAAAGTAAGCCAATAGGTCGTCGATGGAGAGAGGCTCAGCCCGCTCGATGTAAAAGCCTTGTATCCTCCTGAGCTAAACGTTTGCGAAGCGAATGTCTCAAGACTCGACCCGCTGGGGACACCACCCGAGTCCGCGAAAATCCTTGGAGTCACCGTGACGCCTCCTCCGACTGCATCCAATGGAACCACAAAGGAATCAAGCGTGTAGCTCTGGTTATCCGTGGTAAACGAGATAGCAAGCCAGGTGGTACTGCTAAAGTTGGCCGAAGCGGATCCTGCCTCGCCCAGGTTGCTGACGACAGTCGCCGCCTGATTGGAGCTGACGGAAAGGAGCGCCAGTCCACCAAGGGTGATCTTGAACAAAGAAGATAAGGCCGATGACATTGATTGCATAGTTTTACAACGACGAGAGTTGCATAAGACAGCCTGGAATCCCGTGCGGTTATTTACGACCCATCCACCACACGGAGCCACAACTCCCTGCGTCCAGTATCGGCACCGCCTGCGTTGAGTTGAGAAAAATGAACGGGTACCAGGAGCTGAGGGGGACACTCGGTTTCATTTGTATTCACGGGGAGGTTCCGGGCATGATACCCTAGTTATGGATGAGCCAACAGTTTCACGGATTCCGTTTTGGGCCAAAGCTGCCTTTTTTATCGGTGACGCCCTCCTTCTGGGCGTCGCGCTGGTGATCGTGATGGAAGCGCCTCACCCGCTACCTCTACCGCAGGCCTGTTTGCTGGTGGTTTCGGTCATGGCGGGTGCCATCCTGTTCTGCGTGCCTTTCATCATGGAGCACAAAGCCGCCGTGCGGCTGGCCGAGGCGGCCGAACTGAAGTCCGCGAGCGACCAATTCCGGAACTTGGAAGAGCTGGCCGAGCGGATCAGCCAGGCCACCGGACAGTGGCAAACGGTTCAAGAGCACTGCGAGAAGGCAGTGGGCTCAGCCAAGGAAATCGGGGAGCGCATGGTGGCCGAAGGCAAAGAGTTCGCGGCCTTCTCTACGAAGGCGGCCGATGCCGAGCGAACGCACCTACGGCTCGAGATCGACAAGCGCCGTCGCGCGGAGACCGAATCGATTGAGGTGCTCGTTCGGATCTGCGATCACGTCTACGCACTGTACCGCGCGGGCGTTCAGAGCGGACAACCGGCCTTGCAGGAACAGCTCGGTCTATTTCAGCGCGCCGTGCGTGATGCGATTCGTCGTTTGGGGCTGGTGGCGCACGAGGCCGAGCCCGGCACCCCCTTCGATCCGAACCAGCACCAGCTGATGGATCCCAATACCAGTCCGTCCGAAGGAGCGTTGATCGCCGACACCATCGCCAGCGGCTATACGATGCAAGGCCAAGCCCTGCGACGCATCGTCGTCGCCGTGCAGCCCATGGCCGCCGCGACCAACCCCTCCGAGCCCGCGCAGCTGAGCCTCGTGCCCGAACCCACCCCCGAAGCACCTGACGATCCCAAAGGATGATAGGGATCTGGACGAGGGCAGCTCGCGTGAACGGCAAATGATGAGATCTCGTTTCTCAATTGGCGGATTTGCTTGTCTAACGCTGTGGTTCTGCGTCGCACCACTTCAAGCGGGCACGGTAACGGCCACACTAAAGAACGTTGGCGGTGCCAACGCACCCGCAACCGGCACTCGCTTTGTCCTTTCCTACACGCCGTTAAGGCAAACCAACGGGGTTAACCCGGCCACCTTCAGCGGCGTGACGGCAGGGACATACACCCTAGAAGGTTATTCCAGCAGCACATTTTGGGGTGAGGAGTTCTGGGCGAGCGAAGACGTTTCCGTCTTGGCCGGACAAACCACATCGGCCTCAGTGACGCGACGTTATCCCTATGCGTCGTCCGTTGTGGTTTCCAACGTGACCAGCGGCGGGGTGATTTCAAGCGGAGAGACATTGCCGGCCGGAACGCAGGTTCGAGCTTTTGTCACAGTAACAAATGCCTTGGCGAGCGCCGCTTTGAACAGCCGGGTGCGATTCATTTTCGACATCAGCCAATCGGAGCCATACGGTGAATTCGACAGCACCACATCCTTTCAATCGGTGGCGGCCTTGGGTCGCCGCACATTCACGTTTGATTTCACACCGACAGTGGCAGGGCAGAATTGGTTTGCCTATCGGGTGGATACCACCCTCTTGAACGGGAACACCCTCACGACAGACAGTGCTGGCTGGCAACAGGCTTTTCAAAGCCTTCAAAGCCTCACCATCCTTGGCCGCGTTGCCTATCATAGCTACAGCGGATACTTGGCTTCGCCAATGAATGCCAATGACGGCCACATCTTTATATTCACTTTGCCGAACGGAACGCTTCGCCGATTGACGCAGGGACTGCCGATTCAGAATGCGATGAACCCGCACATTTCTAACGACGGCTCGCGAATCGTTTTCATGGCGATACCTCAAGGCGGAGCACTGAATCAAAACTCGCTCGAAATCTACTGTTACGACTTGGCGACAGAAAGTCTGACTCGGCTCACAACGAACGGCGTCCCCGACGAAGATGCAAAGTTCTCACCAGACGGACAAACGATCGTTTTCAAACGAAATGGCCAAGTGTGGATGATGGGCGCTGATGGGGGCAGCCCGATCCAACTCACGTTCACGGCTGACGAAAAGTCCGGGCCGAATTTCTCACCAGATGGAGCAGACCTGATCTACTGGTCTGAGGCGGGAGCAAATGCGGATGTCTGGCGAATGACGGTAGCGGGAACGGGCGCGGAAAAAATCATCGGAACCGCGCGTCTGCAGGAATACTACCCGATTTACCGGGATGCTCAGAACATCCTCTACACGCGCTGGGAATCCACCGGTGATGCACTCGACAAGATTTACAGCTATTCAACTTCATCTACCAAGACTCATAGGCTGGCGGTGAACCACGCTGGCGCGAACGATTCGGATTCGTTTCCTGTGGACTCAAATCTGATAGGCTTCTCCAGTGACCGGAGCGGAGGGGACGGCGGATATGATGTTTACCTGGGCAATCCCGCCACAGGAGTGGTCTTTGCGCTTCCGGCAGCTAACAACACCCTCCATGACCTTGGCGGTTGGTACTCACCCTATTCCGATGCGCGAAAAGTGGTGGTGCTGAATCCAACAAACCGAGCACAATTCATAGGTGGCAGCACAACCATTCTCAGGGCAAGGGGATACTCGAATGGCGGAGTGTGGGCGGGCGCATCGCCGAAAATCGTGCTCCTAGGAGCGGTGAACGCGGAATTCACCGGCTTGCATGACGATGGAATGAACGGGGACCAAACCGCTGGCGATGGAATCTACTCGAAGTCGGTAACGCTCCCCTCACAGGTGGGAAACTACACGGTTTATAGCTCAGCGAAGACAACTGATAATGGAATCACACATGAAATCCGCTCAACGAACGTGAGCATCTCGCTTGTCAACCTGACCCCGCCCACCCTAAGCAATCCGCGTAAAGTCGGAACTACCTTTACTGTTTCCCTCCCGACGCAACTTGGTTTCAACTATGTCTTGGAATTCAAGAATTTCCTGACTGACGCCAACTGGACTGCAATCCAAACCAACGGTGGCACTGGCGGGCCGATGACGCTGACGAATACAGGGGCTACGACAGTGAATCGTTTCTACCGTGTTCGTGTTCAGTAGCGCCCAATCCCTCTTCTCATCCGGGCCATCTGAGTAATCCGTGGTTAACTCCCTTTCCCTGCTCCTCCAGTTCCCACCGCCACCGAACCAATCATTTTTGAACCACGGATTTCGCTGATTCCGCGGATCCGAACAGGACTACCGATCCCTCTTCTCATCCGTGTCATCCGAGTAATCCGTGGTCAACTCCCTTTCCCAGCATACCCAGTTCCCGCCTTCCAGTGGGATCCGAGTGGAACGCTCGCGACTTATATGTTTGCTCAAGTTTCAGCGTGCAAAGTCGAGGCCAGCCAGCGAGAATAATGCTGTGAGGCACGAGGAGATTACCAAGGATATCATCGGTGCGGCCATGGCTGTACTAAACCAGCTCAAACCAGGATTGGATGAGAAGCTCTATGAAAACGCTCTGATCATCGAACTGGTAGACAGAGGACATTCAGTCGTCCAACAGAAGGACTACCCGGTCCACTACCGAGGCCACTACATAGGTAAGCTTGTGCCCGACCTAATTGTAGACGATCTAGTCATCACAGACCCCAAGGTAGTGAGTGCCTTCAGCGAAACGCACCTCGCTCAAATGTTAGGCTACCTCAACATCACCGGTTTGGAAGTCGCACTGTTACTCAATTTTAAATACGCAACTCTGGCTTGGAAACGGGTCGTCTCGGGCCGCACACCCCAGTGAACTCCAGTCTGAAATGACTCTTTCGAACTCCGGCCTCCCGATCCCTCTTCTCATCCGTGTCATCCGAGCAATCCGTGGTTAAATCCCTTTCTCTGCTCACGCCGTTCCCGAACCAATCCTTTTTGAACCACGGATTTCGCTGATTCCGCGGATCCGAACAGAACCCCCAATTCCCCTTCCCATCCGTGTCATCCGAGCAATCCGTGGTTAACTCCCGCCCCCCATTTTCCCATTTGAGATTTTTCCGCGGTCCAAGCAAACTTCGCCCGCATGTTTTCACACGTTGTCATTTTCTGGACCGATCCGAAGAATCCCAACGCCGTTCAAGAGCTGCTCGACGGCGCGGATAAGTATCTCAAACCCATTCCCGGCGTCCTGCACTACCACATCGGAAAGATGGTCGGCAGCCCCCGACCGGTTGTGGACCAAACCTATCAGGTCGCGCTGAACCTGGTGTTCGCCGACAAAAAGGGTCAGGACGACTACCAAGTCCATCCCCTCCACGTGGAATTTGTGGAGAAAGTGTTCAAAAAGAACTGCGCGCGCGCACTGATCTACGACTTCGCCTAAGGCGTTGGCGTCCTTTCAGCACAGCCGGCTGGTCGACCTGCACCAGCCGCCTCAACTCTTCCGGCACGGCCGCATATCCGGCCGTGCCAGGTAAACAAGACAGGCTGGGTTCCCTCATCGCTTTCGCTTCAGACCATGCCCTCCACCGCCTCGCGTCTCAATGTGTTCACGGAATCAGTCATTCGAGGAATGACGCGGCTCTCCAACCGTTACGGCGCCATCAACCTTTCCCAAGGATTTCCCGACTTCGATCCTCCGGAAGAGGTGCTCGCTGCCCTGGAACGAGCCACCCGCGGGCCGCATCACCAATACGCGGTTACCTGGGGCGCTCCTCGCTTTCGCGAAGCCCTAGCGCGAAAAATCACCCGCTTTAGCGGAGTCCCGGTGGATCCCGACACCCACCTCGTGGTCACCTGCGGGAGCACTGAAGCCATGATGGTGGCCATGATGACCGCCTGCAATCCAGGCGACAAAGTCATCGTGTTCTCTCCCTTTTATGAGAACTACGCGGCTGATGCGATCCTGTCCGGCGCACAACCGATCTACGTCCCGCTTCGCGCCCCAGACTTCGCCTTCGATCCCCGAGAACTGGAGGCCGCGTTCGCGCAGAAGCCCAAAGCCATCGTCATTTGCAATCCGTCCAATCCAACCGGGAAAGTCTTTACTCGAGCCGAGCTGCTCCAGATTTTAGCTCTGGCCGAAAAACACGATACCTTCGTCATCACCGACGAACCCTACGAGCACATTGTCTTTCCTCCCCACGAACACGTCTACTTTTCAGCGCTCCCCGGAGCGGCCGAGAGAACCATTACCTGCAACTCGCTTTCCAAAACGTATTCCATCACCGGATGGCGGCTCGGCTATGTGCAAGCTTCGCCCGAAGTCATCGCCCAAGCCCGCAAGGTCCACGACTTCCTGACCGTGGGTGCCGCTGCGCCCCTGCAGGAGGCAGCCGTGGCCGGTTTGGAACTGCCGGACAGCTATTACACCGGACTCCGCGATCTCTACGCCCACAAACGCGAGGTCTTCCTCAGTTACCTCCGCCAGACCAAACTCCCCTTCACCGAACCCCAAGGGGCCTACTACGTGATGGTCGATATCTCCAGCCTGGGCCACGCGCGGGATACCGATGCGGCTGAATGGTTTATCCGCGAAGTCGGTGTCGCTGGCGTTCCCGGATCCAGCTTCTTCCGCGAGCCCGAACACCGCTACATCCGCTTCCATTTCGCCAAGCGTGAGGAAACCCTGCGGGCCGCGGGCGAGCGACTCCTTCGCTTTAAATAGACATACATATCCTCAAATCAAGATTAGTTGATTTGACAAAGAATTGCTATTAGGCATTCTTCAGAAGAGGCATCCGTAGGGCTGAGGCACGAGTGAATCGGTCGGGCACAGCGATTCACCTAGCCGGGCCGATGCCGATCAATCTAGGGAACGCAGTCAGGACTCGACATGAGCAAGCCAAAGAATCGTGCAGCAGAGCTGGAACGTCTGCTTCGGGAACGTATCGTCATCATCGACGGTGCCATGGGGACCGTCATCCAGCAATACAGCCTGGACGAGGCCGCATTCCGGGGCGAGCGGTTCAAAGATTGGAAGGGCAAGGACCTCAAGGGCAACAACGAGCTGCTGAACATCACGCGTCCGGATGTCATCGAAGAAATTCACCGCCGCTATTTCGAAGCCGGCGCGGACATCGTCGAGACCAACACCTTCAACGGACAGTTCATCTCCCTAGCGGACTATGGGATGGAATCCCTGTCCTATGAGCTGTCGCGTTCCGGTGCTGAGTGCGCGCGTCGTGCGGCGGATGCGGTCATGGCCAAGCAACCCGGCCGCACCTGCTTTGTCGCGGGTGCCATCGGACCGACCACGAAAACCTCGTCGATCTCGACCGATGTTAATGACGCCTCCTCCCGCGGAACGACGTTTGATACCCTGGTTCAGGCTTATGGTGAACAGGTCCGTGCGCTCTTGGACGGTGGAGTCGACATCCTGCTGGTTGAAACCATTTTCGACACCCTGAACGCCAAAGCGGCGTTCTTCGCCATCCAGCAAATCCTCGACGAACGCGGCTTGGTTCCCCTGCCCTATGGGAGCGCCGTGCCCGAAGGGAAAGAAGTCATTCCGCTCATGGCTTCCGTCACCTTCATTCAGAAGGGTGGCACGCGCGGAGTGACCGGGCAAACGGTTGAGGCCTTCTGGAACTCGATCTCCCACGTGCCCTTGCTCAGCGTGGGAATGAACTGCGCGCTCGGACCGAAGGAGCTGCGCCCGCTGATCGAGGAACTCTCCCAGCTCGCTCCGCTCTACGTCAGCGTGTATCCGAACGCTGGGCTCCCGAATCCTTTGCTGCCCACCGGTTTTCCAGAGACGCCCGAAAGCTTGGCTCCGCAGCTGCAGGAATGGGCCCAAAACGGGGTCTTTAACATCGTCGGCGGCTGCTGCGGCACCACTCCACCCCACATCGCCGCCATCGCTGCCGCTGTGAAGGGCATTGCGTCTCGTGTTGTCCCCCAAGCCAAGCCGTACCTGCGGCTGAGCGGCAACGACGCGCTGACCCTCACGCCCGAAACCAATTTCATCAACATCGGTGAACGAACCAATGTCACCGGCTCGCCAAAGTTCTCCAAGCTGATCCTCGGTGGCCAATACGAGGAAGCGGTCGCCGTGGCGCGCCAGCAGGTGGAGAACGGGGCACAGATCATCGACGTCAACATGGACGAGGGAATGCTGGACGGCCAAGCAGCCATGACCCGCTACCTGAACTACATCATGACCGAACCGGAGATCGCCAAGGTCCCGATCATGATCGATTCGTCCAAATGGAGCGTCATCGAAGCCGGCCTCAAATGCGTTCAAGGCAAGGGCATCGTAAACTCCATTTCCCTCAAAGAAGGGGAAGACAAGTTTCTGGAGCAAGCCCGGCTAGTCCGACGCTACGGGGCCGCGGTCATCGTCATGGCCTTCGACGAACGAGGTCAGGCCGACTCCTACCAACGCCGGATTGAAATCTGCCAGCGCTGCTACAACCTGCTCACCCAAAAGGTGGGCTTCCCGCCTCAGGACATCATTTTCGATCCGAACATCCTGACCGTGGGAACGGGCATCGATGAGCATAACAATTACGCGGTCGACTTCATCGAAGCGACCCGTTGGATCAAAGCGAACCTGCCGCTCGCCAAAGTCAGCGGCGGCGTTTCCAACATCTCCTTCAGCTTCCGCGGAAACAACGCCGTGCGCGAAGCGATGCACAGCGCCTTCCTCTACCACGCCATCAAAGCCGGCCTCGACATGGGCATCGTCAATGCCGGCATGCTCGAGGTGTACCAGGAAGTGCCCAAGGATCTGTTGGAACGGGTGGAAGATGTGCTGCTCAACCGCCGTCCCGACGCCACCGAACGCCTCGTCACCTTGGGAGAAGCTCTGAAAAAGCAGGGCTCCAAGGAAGGACCTGAGAAAGTCGATGCCGAGTGGCGCAAGGGACCAGTCGAGGATCGGCTCAGCCATGCTCTGGTCAAAGGCATCGTGGACTTCATCGATGCCGACACGGAAGAAGCGCGCCAAAAGTACGGCCGTCCTTTGTTGGTTATCGAAGGCCCCCTGATGGCCGGGATGAACGTCGTCGGGGATCTCTTCGGCGCTGGAAAGATGTTCCTACCCCAGGTGGTGAAGTCCGCCCGAGTCATGAAGAAGGCGGTCGCCTACTTGTTCCCGTTCATGGAAGCGGAGAAGGCCGCGGCACTCGCCGCGGGCCAGACCGTGCAGGCGCAAGGCAAGGTCCTGATGGCGACCGTCAAAGGCGACGTTCACGACATCGGCAAAAACATTGTCGGGGTGGTGCTCGGCTGCAACAACTACGAGGTGATCGATCTCGGGGTGATGGTGCCTTGCGAAAAAATCCTCGAGACCGCCCGTCAGGAGAAGGTCGACATCATCGGCCTCAGCGGGCTCATTACGCCTTCCCTGGATGAGATGGTTCATGTCGCACGCGAGATGGAACGCCAAGGCTTCCGCATTCCGCTGCTGATCGGAGGCGCGACTACCAGCAAAGCGCACACCGCGGTGAAGATCGCCCAGAACTATCAACAGCCGGTCGTTCACGTCCTGGACGCCAGCCGCGCCGTGCCCGTGGTCAGCCAGCTGATCAGCGGGAGCCAGAAGCCCGCCTTCGTAAGCCAACTTAAAGAAGAGTATGACCGAGTCCGGGCTCAGCATGCCGGCACTAGCGCCAAATTGGTCAGCTTGGAAGAAGCTCGCAAACAAGCGCCGCAGCTGAGCTACGACAGTCTCTCGCAACCTGAGTTCATCGGGATCCGTAAGCTCACGAGCGCCCCCTCAGCCGCCCAAGGGTCAGCAGAATCGATCCAGCTCAAGGAGCTGGCTTCCTACATCGATTGGTCCCCCTTCTTCCACACCTGGGAATTGCGCGGCCGATACCCGGCGATTCTCCAACACGAGAAATACGGCGAACAAGCTCGGAAGCTGCACCACGACGCACTGGCCTTGCTCGACCGGATGATCCGTCAGAACTTGATCACCGCCACGGGAGTCTACGGGTTCTTCCCCGCGAACCGCGTGGGTGATGACGTGGAGCTCTACACCGATGAGTCCCGACGAGAGGTGAAGGCGCGCTTCCATTTCCTCCGCCAGCAAGTGGAGAAAGCCCCCGGACAGCCCTACTTCTGCCTCGCTGATTTCATCGCTCCGCGCGACGCAACCCCATCCAACTCCGCCCCCCTTCCCGATTATATCGGAGCCTTCGCCGTGACCACGGGCGGAGGACTCAAGGAGCTGATCGAAGCGTTCCGCAAAGATCACGACGACTACAATGTCATCATGGCGGAGGCGTTGGCCGATCGGCTGGCGGAAGCTTTTGCCGAGTTCTTGCACCAGCGAGCCCGACGGGATTGGTCCTATGGTCGTGCGGAGACCTTCTCCACCGAGCAGCTCATCGAGGAGGCGTACCGTGGCATCCGGCCCGCCGCCGGATACCCTGCGTGCCCTGATCACACGGAGAAGGGCACCTTGTGGAACCTGCTCAAGGTTGAGGAGAACGCCGGTATCAAGCTAACCGAAAGCTATGCCATGTGGCCGGGTAGCAGTGTGAGCGGACTGTACTTCGGTCATCCGCAATCCAAGTATTTTGCCGTGGGTAAGCTTGGTAAGGATCAGATCCTGGACTATCACCTGCGCAAAAATCTAACCCTCCAAGAGGTGGAGCGCTGGCTGGGACCCTATCTGAACTACGATCCCGCAGCGCAGGCGACATCGACAGCCGCAACCGGTTGCGGCTGCGGCAAGCCGCACGGCGTCTAGGCAAACGAACCTGGATCCGGCAGCTGATGAACCACGGATTGCGCGGATAACACGGATGGGAAGAGGGGCCTGGATAGTTCTGATCGGATCCGTGGAATCAGTGAAATCCGTGGTGAATACTCCCGTTCCCCAGGAAAATAAAAAACGCGGGTGTTGGCGCACACACAGAGAATTTGCCAAGACCCGCGCTATCTATCCACACGGATAGACGGTGTTCGATCCCGATAGGAGTGCGTGTGTTCATGTGTTCGCCGCCTACCGGCCCGAGGAAGGAACGTTCGGCTCCTTCCACCGTATACTACGCCATCCGAGCCTGCTTATTACAAAAAATCAGCTACTTCAGCTTCCCCGCTGACCAGACCAAGCCGCGCGCCAGCAAATCGATGAAGACCGGATCGCGGAAAGTATCGTCGGAATGTCCGTAGGTCGTCCCGAAAACCCGCGCTTTTCCATACTGATTCACCCAGATCACCGGTTGCTCCTGTTGACTCTTCTCACTGGTGGACACGGCGAGCGCTTTCGCCCCCGGCCACAGCTTCTCGATGATGTAGAGCTCATCCATCGGCGTCACCCAGTTGGTCGGAAATCCTTTCATGATCGGATGCTCCGGAGCCACAACTCGAACCGGATACCGGCTCTGGTGATCATGGCGCCGGCTGGTTACACCCAAGAATTCCCGCCAATCATCAAACTTGGCTGCACGATAGGTATGCATCGCGCAATGAATTACCATCGCTGATTTGCCAGCGCGATGTGCCGCGGTGATCTTCTTCACGTACTCTTGCGAATCCGTGTCCGCGAAGCACTCGTTGTGGACAATGACATCAAAGGGTTTTGCCCAGCGGGGATTGTCATAGAGAGCGATCTCGGCCCGGGTCCCGGTGTTCGGATCTTGCAGGATGGTCCAGTCCACATTTGCCTGCTTCGAAATCCCGAGGGTCATCGCCTGGGATTGAAAGGCGTAGTTGTGGCAGCAGCCTCCGGTGATCAACAGGACGCGAATCGGCCGTTTACCTGAGTACAGCATTTGAGCCGCCGGAAGCGACGCGGTGGCACAGACGGTCAGGGCAATCACCCCGGCGGCAAAGCGAATGAAGCGTTTCATGGTGAGACCAAGGCTAACGCGAGATCTCACCCATTCCTATAAGAAATCGTCTTGGAGTGCGGTAGACCTCTCTAAGCATTACCCACAAGTTCTTCGACCAAATGTTAGAATCCCAAAGGGATTCCGCCTCAAAGCCCAGGGTTGGCGCGACGCAGGAGCGCCTACCCTGGGTTAGTCGTTGTTTTCTCACAACCCCAACGCGGGTTGCGCTTGGGATCACCTGAAGCCCCACAGGGTTCGCAACCCACGATGGGGTTGTGGATTCTATGGCGTTTTCCCCAGGGTAGCTCGTTCCTCCCAACCCTGGGCTTTGAGGCGCAA
>JAEUHE010000084.1 GCA_016793885.1 Verrucomicrobiales bacterium | reverse complement strand
AAAGCCCAGGGTTGGCGCGAAGCGGGAGCGCCTACCCTGGGTTAGTCGTTGTTTTCTCACAACCCCAACGCGGGTTGCGACTGGATCGGCCAACACCCCCAAACAAACCGCAACCCACGATGGGGTTGTGAATTCTATGGGTTTTTTCCAGGGTAGCTCGTTCCTCGCAACCCTGGGCTTTGAGGCGCTATCCCGTTGGGATAGAGGTCCAAGATCTTCTAAACTTGTGGGTAATGCTTAGGGCACGACACCGCTTTTCCTTCGGCCGAGTTTAGTCCCTCCAACGGTGGCGTTTACAATAGGCACACCAGCAGCCACTCCGCCACGCGCAGGAAAAGCGGAGACGTGTCTCCCCAGTCCACAGCGCCTTGTTCTTTCGCTTGCGATTGCACAGCTCCGGACACCGAAGCGAGCGACCGGCTCATGGAGCCAACCGGCTGCTAAATCTTCTCGAAGCGGGCGAAGAGCGTGTTGAAACCGCTAGGACGGCTGTAGTCGTAGTCGGTCATCCGGAGGCTGGCTTCCTTGAAGAAGCGATCCCGCCGGAAGATCCACTTGGAAATGTAAAGGTTCCACATGTCGAGAGCCTCGCGGGTGCCGCACTTCACCTGGTGGTTGACCAGTCGAAATCCTTGTTTTTTGGCGATGTCCGCCAGGAAATCGATGCTGTAGTGCCGGTGATCGATCATGAGGACGGTTGGGTCCAAAAGGATCGAGAGCCAATGGCGGTTGGGGGTGGAGAGCAGAAACTGTCCACCCGGCTTCAACACCCGATGGACTTCGGAGAACATCTTGGGCTCGGTGTTGCGCGGGATATGCTCGATCACTTCCCAGGACACGGCGGTATGGAACGACTGATCGGGGTAGGGGATCTCAATGGCGGAACCGACCTTGAACTCCACCCGGGGGTCCTGGATGAAGCGGCGGGCGGTATCGAGGTCGGCATCGGTGACATCGATCGCCGCCATGCGGGTGGCTCCTGAGCGGGTCGCCCACAGCTCAAACCAACCATACCCACAGCCGATGTTAAGCACGGACTTGTCCTGCACCAGCGACCGAGGGACGAACTCGTTCACAGTAAAGGCAAGTCGGCCGTGCAGGTCGGTGGGCGGCGGCTGGTTTAAGAAATTGTTCATCGAGTCGTCAACTTCACGGCCAAACTCTCTCGGGAGACGGTCGTGTTCGGCTAGCAAATCTCAAAAGACGTTCCATCTGAAGGAAAAAAGAAGACCTGGCATTCCCGCTTGCCGCCTGGCTTAAAAAAGTCCAAAGTATCTAGGTTGGCCTCCATCGAGGCCTTAAGACCATTCACACACTCTATGAAAACCTCCTTACTCTCTTTGTCCCTGGTGATCGCGGTTGTTGGGCTCACAGGCTGCAGCGAAACGCCTTCGGACAAACCCGCGGGTGCTTCTGCTCCTGCTCCGGCGGCGGCGCCGACGGTCGCTGAGGGGGCTCAGCAGGCAGCCCAGTCGGCTACGGCCGCCGCTTCGGACGCCGCGGCTGCTGTGAACGCGAAATTTCAGGAAGTGCTCGCCCAGGCTCAGGGATTGCTCGGGCAGGGGAAGCTTCCGGAGGCGCAGGAGGCGCTCAAGTCCTTGACTGACCTGAAACTGTCGGCCGATCAGCAAAAGCTGGTGGATGATCTCAAGGCCAAGATCCAACAGGCCATGGCGGCGGCGAAAGCCGGCGGTGGCGATGCGGTCAAGTCGGTTCAGGGCCTGCTTCCGAAGACCAAGTAAGAAGCGCCTAGTGATGCACGAAGATGATGCGACTGCCCTGGGGCTCGAATCCGAACTCCATCGGCCGCAAGTCGGACAGCGCCCCGGAGATTGCCTCGTGGCGGTCTCGCGGGGCGTAGAACATCAGGAATCCGCCACTGCCCGCCCCCAGGAGCTTTCCGCCTAAGGCCCCTGCTTGGCGGGCTTTTTTGTACCAGCTGTCAATGGCGGGATTGGAAATGCCGGTGGTCAACTGGCGTTTGAGCTCCCAGTTTTCATGGATGATTTCCCCGAATGCGGGAAGGTTGTTGGACTGGAGTTCTGCTTTGAGCTGTTCCGCGAGCGCGACCATCCGCTGCAGGATGCGCTGCTTCTTCCGCGCTCCCGCTACTTCGGCTCCTTGGTGGCGAAGGATGGCTGAAGCGCTGCGCGTCAACCCGGTGTAAAAGACCAGGATGTTCTGTTGGAGTTGGCGGAGCGTTTCTTTCCGGCAGATAATGGGTTCCACTGCGACGGAATCGTCCGGGTTGAAGCGAATAAAGTTCAACCCGCCGTATGCCGCGGCGTATTGGTCTTGTTTGCCTATTGGCTCGGCACATCGTTCGAGCTCGATCTCGCAGGATTGCTGAGCCAGCTGTTCTGCGGAGGCGTGGCGTTCGGTATGAGCATGCAAGGCATTGAGCAAGCCCACCGTGAACGAGCTCGAGGATCCCAGCCCGGTCCCCTTGGCAGGAATATCGGCCACGGAAGTGATTTCCAATCCTCCTTGGATACCCAGCATGCGCAGTGACTCACGGACCAGGGGATGCCGGATCTTGTCCACGGTTCGAGCCTCCTCCGTCCGGGAGTAGCTGATGCGGATCCGTTGGTCGAACTTAGGATTGACGGTAATGTAGACGTATTTGTTGATGGCGGTTGAAACCACGCATCCGCCGTAGCGACGGTAGAATACGGGCAGATCGCTACCTCCACCGGCAAAACTCATGCGCAAAGGCGTCCGACTGATGATCATGATGGAGTGTTCTGGGTGTCCGAAAGGTTCGATTGCTGCACGATGAACCGGGCGGCCTCGGTCAGGGTGTCAAAGGTGGATTCGGGTTGCACGTGGAATTTGCCGTCGCGTCCGCCGTGTCCGGTGCGGACCAGAACCGATCTCACTCCCGCATTTTTCGCGCACTGCATATCGATGGTGGTATCGCCTACCATCCAGGATCGCTTGAGGTCCAAGTTCAGTTCGCGGGCCGCCTGAAGCAGCATGCCAGGGTTGGGCTTCCGGCATTTGCAGGCCACCTTGAGCTCCGCTCGCTCCCCGGGAAATCCGGCGTCGGGGTGGTGGGGGCAATAGTAGATGCGATCCACAAAGGCGTGCTCCAGTCCGAGCAAACTTTCCAGCTTGTTGTGAATGCCGCGCAGTTCGGGTTCGGTGACATAGCCTTTGGCAATCACCGGCTGATTGGTCACAACGACCACTCTGAACCCGGATCGGTTCAGATCTTGGACCGCTGCAGCCACTCCCGGGATCAGCCGAAGCTGATCGATCGAGCGCAGGCCGTCGGCCTCTTCGTTGAGCGTGCCGTCCCGATCCAGAAAGACCGCCGGGGCAGGGTCGCGAAGCGACGATCTGGCAACCACCCCCTTCTCGACTTCCTGGCAAACCTTGTCGTAGCGCTCGGGGGTTCCGATGTCCTTGATGTATTCGGGCGTGTTGTATCCCAGCAGCCGCTGGCCTTGCCGGAGCATCGCGGGGAACAGGTCTTTGCCGAAATCCATGGGTGCGCGAGGGCCACCGTCCACGACGAAGGGTTCCAGCGCCTTTCGGTTGATGACATACAGCCCTGCGTTCACGAGGTTCTGGAACCATCGGCCCGCCGGGTGGGGACGGTTGTGGAAAGCGGTGACCCAGTTGTGGTCATCGCATTCAACGAGATCGGAATCGAACGGATGATTGTTGGGATGAAGCACCAGGGTGGCATCGGCTCCTGAAGCTTGGTGTGCGGCGGCGAGGCGAGTCAGGTCGAGGTTGACCAGCGTGTCGCCATACATCACCACGAACTGATCGGCGAGGCTGTCCCATCCCAAGAGCACCGCGCCGGCGGTTCCCAGCGGTTTAGGCTCGATGAGATAGCGGATTTTGATTCCCCATTTAGATCCATCCCCGAGCGCTTCCTGGATCACCTCCGGTCGATAATACACGCATAGCAGGATCTCGGTGAAGCCGTGCTGCTTGGCGAGTTCCACTTGATGGGCGAGCAGGGGTTTCCCGGCGATGGGGATCATCGGCTTGGGCAGGTCCCCAAGCCGGGCCTTGAGGCGGGTGCCCAGTCCACCGGCTATGATGACGAGTTGGTGCATGCGGACGACTTAAGCAACCGAGCTGGATTGCTCTGAGCTGACTTCGCGGATGGCTCGTTCGACCGCTTGGTTGGATGTCAGCCGGGGCGACCACCCGAGGCGCTGGAGCTTGGCGATCGAGTATTGGAACTTGGGCACATCGCCCACCCAGCCGCGATCCCCTCCCGTGTAGTGAATTTTGGCCGTGGGTGCCACCTGCCGCACCGTCTCCTCGGCGATGTAACGAACCGTTGTCGCGGTATCGGGAGGGGCGATGTTGAAATAGTTCAGTCGGTCCTGGGATTGCTGCCAGATATGGATCATGGCATCGACCACCTCGGTCACATGCAGGTAGGGTTTTTCCTGGGTGCCGTTGCCGAGCACCTCCAGCTGGTTGGGGTTGGCGCGCAGCTTGCGGATGAAGTCAAAGATGGCGCCGTGGGTGGATCGACTGCCGACCACATTGGGAAAGCGAAACAGCCAGGCGCGTTTGAGAAAGCGTTCCAGGGCGGCGGTCAAGGCGGCCTCGGACGCCAGTTTCATGGCTCCGTAATTAGAAATAGGGAACCAGGGTCCGCCGTCCTCGGTGAGCAGGCCGTCCTGGACCCCATAAATGGCAGAAGTGGACGAAAAGGCGAAATGGGGGATACCCAGCGCCTCGGCCACTCGTAGGGAATGGTAGGTCGTCAGGAAGGTTTGGCGCAGGTCGATGTCCGGATTGGTGCCACCGGCCTGGATGTCGGAATTGGCGGCCAGATGCCAGATCACTTCAAATGGACGACGTTCGTGTTCCTGTCGAGCGAAGTGGAGGAAGCTATCGAAGTCGTTGACATCCAACTCCTGAAACTTGAAGCTTGGCAGCTGCATGGCCTTGGCCAGATTCGCGCGCCGGCCCAGCACCAGGTTGTCGACACCAACCACGTGCCGGTCGAGCGCCAACAAGCGATCCACCAAATGACTGCCGATAAAGCCCGCGGCGCCCGTGATCAGACACGCGCCGCTCATATGATTTGTTTGCTCGCCATTCCCGAAGCCAACGAAACAGCCGGGGGTTTGTCAACCATCGGCACTGGAGAATTTTTCCAGGGCTCAAGGAGTTGGGGGGTGAAAGTGGGCGGTGACGTGCCTTTTCCTCGTTCTAACCAGTCCCTTCCTATTCTCGCATGACTCTTCGTGGTGTTCCATGGGTGCTTGGGTTGATCGCCCGGGGCCAGTTCAAAACGTTGTGGATTGAGTTCCATTTCCGTTACTACCGTTCCCGTTGGAATGCCAAGCTGGAGCAGAGCTTGAAAGCCACGCCACGTCCGTCGGTTCCGGCGGGGACTCACATCCGGCTCGAGACCGAGCATCCGGTGGCCTATAAATCTCCCGATCACTTGGTTCCATGGGGCACCAAGTATGACAATTCCACCCATGGTAAGTTCATTCTGCACATGGAGGAGCGAATTGGCGCGAGCGTGCCAGGACGCTGTCGGCGGTCGTTAGACCTGGGGTGTTCGGGGGGAGGGCTGGTTTATGATTTTCTCCGGCTGGGCTGGGTGGCGGTAGGGCTGGAAGGTTCGGATTTTTCGCTGAAGCACGGTCGGGCGCACTGGCCCGAGCTGGCGGGGAAGCATTTGTTTACCTGCGACATCGGCAAGCCCTTTCGAGTTCTCGACGGCGAGGCGCTTCACCAATGTGACTTGATCACCATGTGGGAGGTGTTGGAGCACATTCGGGCTGAAGAGCTGCCGACGCTGTTTGAGAATATTCTGAAGCATTTGCAGCCCGGCGGTTACTTTGTAGCCTCGACCACCTCGGAGCCCGACATCCACGACGGAGTGGATCTCCATCAGACCAAGCTGACCAACGCCGAATGGCGTCAATGGGTCGCCAAGAATCGCCCAGAGCTGGAGTGGGTGGACCTGGGATTGGAGTATTATCAGTTCGTCCGCTATAACCAGGAACGTTCGGTGCTGACCTATCGGCGCAAATCCTAGTCGGGGCGGACTGACTAACTGACTGACTGACTGGAGAGAATCCGCCTAGGGCCGGGTTGTGGCTGCGGCTGTGGCTCAAGGCGAATGACGCATGGACTCGAAACCTGGCCCGCTTACTGGGGTGTCCTCTGTTACCCGTGAACCGGGTGCGGTCACTGCTCCTTTGCTGAGCGTGGTGATCCTCAACTACAATGGGGCACGCTGGCTTCGTCGCTGCCTCGACTCGCTCCGCCAGCAGACGATCTTCCATCGAATCGAGGTATGGATTGCCGACAATGCCAGCCAAGACGGTTCGGATCGGCTTTCAGAGGAGCTCCTGCGCGGGTGGTCGAATGGTTTCTTTGTTCAGAACGGTGGAAACTTTGGCTATTGCGAGGGGAATAATCGGGGCGCGCGCGGCGCGGCTGGGAGATATCTCCTGTTTCTGAACAATGACACTTGGATGGCCTCTGATTGTTTGGAGGTTCTGCTGGCGCACATGGAAGGGTTGCAGGCTGGAGCTGGCAGTCCGCAGATTTTGAACTACCAGGACCAGCAGCTGCAGGGGTATGGCCGATCCGGCTTCGACTTGTTTGGATACTACAGCAACCAAGGGGATGGGGGCGTGGAGAGCGAGCTGTTTATCGCGCCGGGCTGTGCGTACTGCATTCGTCGGGATCTCTTTTGGAGGCTCGGTGGATTTGATTCGGAATTTTTCATGTATGCGGATGAGACCGATCTCTCCTGGCGCGTTTGGATTGCCGGCGAGCGCGTGATCACGGTTCCGCAGGCTAAGCTCTATCATTGGGGAGCTGGGTCGTCGGCCCCAGCGAGCGGGCCCGAGCCTGGGGTGTTTCGAGCCAGTGAGTTCTCCCGGTTCCACACCAATCGCAATACCTTGATGGTGTTGCTCAAGAATACTCAGCACGTCCTACTGGTGCTGGTGGCTACGCACCTCCTCTCTTTGTTTTTAGAGGCCATGTTCATGCTCCTGGTGACACGCAACCCGGGCTTTGTGCGGCGGGCGTATTGGGATGCTGTGGTTGCCTGTTGGGGGAAGCGACTCCACGTGAGGTCAGAGCGCCGACGCATTGCGGGGTTCCGTCGGCGAGGTGATTTTTGGATGATGCGTTTTTTGCGACCCGACCGATGCGAACGCCTCGAAGAATTTCTCCGGCTGCTTGGGTGGACGGGCAGGAACGAAAGGTGAAGGGGAACGTCCGAGGACGGACGTCGCTAGTGCGACTGTGAAGCGCACCAACATAGCAGGGTGAGAGTCCCTGTCAGGCCTATGTTCACCAGGCCTGTGACTGAAAGTAACTGCGGCGCAGTAATGTGTCCGTGGAGAGCAACTGGAAGTGAACT
>JAEUHE010000083.1 GCA_016793885.1 Verrucomicrobiales bacterium | reverse complement strand
AGCCCGGCTCGCCGGGGCTCCGGGCCGTGAAAGAACGGCGCTCGGGGCTACGTTGAGCTGAGATCGGGAGTCAGACAGCGGAAAAATCATGCGCTGGGGCTCGTGGAGCGGGTGCGCGCTGAAGACAACACGGATTCAGGCGTATGAACCGGTTCCCTGGGGCCCACTCAGAACCAAGACTCAACACTCAGTGACCACCAGTGTCATGAGCGCTATACTGCCACTCTTGCGCGCGGCTGGAGCATCTCAGAGGGAGAATATGAAGTTAGTAGATGAGATTGGGTTGTCCGAGAGCGATGCCACGTCCCTACTGCAAGGTGTGTCGGATGGGGCCTACAGTCTTTTGCTCGGTGCAGGCGCAAGCTATGGCTGCATCGGCGGTGATGGGGAGGCCTTGAAGGGTGCCATCGACTTGGCGCACGAGATTAACGACCTCTTCCAGCTAGAGCTAGACGAATCTGAGCGGTCCAATTTGCCATTGGTCTACAACGACGCCAAGCGCAGCAGCAACAAGGGCAAGTTAAGCAGCTTTTTAGAGCAACGGTTCAGCAGGTGCGAGCCAGTTTGGCAGCAACTCATCCTTGGGCAGCCCTGGAAGCGGATCTGGAGTTTGAATATTGACGACGTTGTCGAGAGGTGTCGATCGGCGACGCCGAGGCGGATCACGACTTTCACTTGGACTGATCAGTTCAAACCTCGTGAATTGAATAGTGATGAGCTGCAGGTGATTCACCTGCATGGGTATGCGCCCAGATTATCGGATCCGGCAGCTCAGGTAATATTTTCCATATCAGAGTATGCAGGTCGATTTGAGCTCGCCCCAGGTTGGCATGCCGAATTTAGATCAGAATTCTGTCAAAAACCGTTTGTGGTGTGTGGGGCGAAACTGCAGGAAGAGTATGACCTTGCAACTGTACTCGAATTTGGGAGTCACTCGAAGGCTCGGGGGGGGGCTCCGTCCTTTGTGGTTCTAAAAGAACTAACGAAAAGCCAATCAGATCGATTCGCCCGGCAAGGCTTCATCGCCGTAAGAGCCAATGGACAGACCTTCTTCGATGCGCTGCAAGCAGACATTGCAGCTTCTGACCGTAAGTATGATCAGCGAGTTACCTTTGCGCGAAATCAACTTCTTGCATCCTTTAAGATTCTGGATATAGACCGATCTCGCCAGCCAACGAGCAAGAAAATATTGGACTTCTATGCATGTGCGGAAGCGCAATGGATGCATATCGTAAACGACCTCGATGCTCGAATCGGTATTAACGATCGTATCAAAGTATCGCTAGATTCAGCGCCCGATGAAAAGATTCCACGGTTTGCTTTAGTTAGCGGAGGCCCGATATCGGGGAAGACAACCGTAGCTCTTCGAATTGCTCATGAGTATGCCAGCCGTGGCACCGAGGTATGGTGGTTCAGAGGTGAGCAAAAGTTCGACGAGCAAAGTCTCTTGGACTATGTGAAGGGGCAGCCAAATTCAGTATTCATTTTTGACGACTGCGCTGATTTCTCAAGCTCGCTCAGGACGCTAGTCTCGCTGTCTTTAGAGCAAGGCGTCTTGATTCGAGGGGTGGCCACATGCGAGAGTCACCGCTTACGTGCAACGGAATCTGATCTTGAGAAGTCAAGGGTGATCAAAGAGAATATTGAACCTCTTACTCGGCAAGATTTTGAGCGGTTATTTGAAAAGCGGAAAGCTAAAGGTCGACTTGGAACAAAGTCATCGATGAGCGTAGCTGCTGCTTGGAAGGAGTATAAATCTACGTACGGATTAAAATTGCTGGAATGGCTTGAAAGCCTGGAGAATGCCAGCGCTTACCGCGACGCGATACTTAATCTTATCAAATCGCCCGCTCACCACGGAGAAATCGCTAGAGCGCTCGTATGTGGAACCGCCGCTATTCATCGATTTGGTTTTTCATTGCCGTTCTACATCGCAGATGAAATAAGGCGAGGAGAATCTCTTGAGGTGCTGCTCGGAGAAGGCGAAGCCCTCTATGAGCTTGCATTCGTCGATGACCGAGGTCTTCGGCTGCGCAATAAGTCCTTTTCCACGTTTGTTTGGAAAAGCTTGTGTGTGACCGAGAAGTATTCTTGGGCACTTAAGATCGCGAGAGCAGTTGCTCCATTAGTCGTACCTCGAAGCGTCTCTCAACGCTCCACTCCATATTTAATAATAAGAGAACTTATGGACTGGGAAAATGTCAAGCACGATCTTGGCGGCGATTCCGAACGCTGGTATGCAGACCTTGAAGACGTTTGTGGATGGAATTCTCGATTTTGGGAGCAGCGGGCACTACTCGCCAGTGATCAAAAATCTGAGTCTTTTGCATATTCCTACGCTAAAAAAGCCATTGCCCTTCACGGGCGGGATGCCTTCCCGCATACCACGCTTGGGAAAGTATGCTTGAAGATCGCAACCACGAGAAACGACGCTGTTGCGGTGGAGAGATACTGGGAAGGGGTAGAGGCTCTGCGCGAATCTAGGGTCATTGCACTTTCTTCCGGAACTGAATGGGAACATCCATACATAACTTTCTTCTCCTACACGTTGCGTGCAGTTCGTCTTGCAGTCTTCGCGAAGGAAAGAGAAAGGATGAGCCAGGCTTGGAACGACTGGATGAGAAGTGCTAAGGCTTCCCGCAATCTGCACTTCTTGGAAGACAACGGGCATAATTCGTTGGACGACTATCAGCGGAACTGGCTCTCGTTAGCCAGCGAGTGAATCGCCGTAAACTCATAGAATATCGTTGATCGTGTTTTTATAACTCCACAAAAGAAATGGGGTCGCTTTCGGGGCAGCGCCATTGGGCCGATTGAATGCGTACGATAGTTCGCTTTTGTGCAATTGAAAGCTCCATCGACTAAGTCTACCGGAATGAGGAGAGCGAAGGCTGGATGACAACTCAGGTGGAGTTGTTCGCGCAGGTCGTGTGGTAAGTTTCTGATCGGACCGGTCGCTCGAGCGGCATTTATCCCTTTGGTCCGAACGGCATCTGATGGCCGGAGTCGTGAGGTCACGAACGGCAGGTTCGTGGCAGCGAAACTCACAGAAGACCCCTGTGCTCAGCGGCGGCTTCGGGGAAGTCCGGATGCCCGGTCGGGGTCGGCAGCACTCGGCGACGAACGGCTGCTTCCGGGAAGTGAAAAATCAACGACCGCTTTTCGGCGATGAACTCGAAGAGATGTCAGTCGCATTTCGACCCGTTGCGGTCACCGGTGTCAGCGGGAAGCTGTCACTCAACGTAGAGGTGACCGGCGCTGCGCGGCTTCCTTGCGCAGCACCCAGCAAGCGAAGCGAACGAGGTTAATCGCCCTATTAGCCATTTGATTCGCCGCTCTGGTTGCGAAGCGCTCGATGGCAGGCTTGTATTTCTTGAGCTAGTGACCGCACTAGAGCTTCATAATAAATTCACTTCCTCTGGCGCGATAGTGCACTCGCCGTCGAGAGAGAACAACTTTTCTAGTTCTCTCCTCGCCTTGATTATGGTCGCCTATAGACTTCAATAACGACAGTTAGTAACTGAGCCAGCATTGACGCACCTAACGTGATTACTGCCAGACGGCGTGAATGGCGCAAAATTAACCTGGGGCGCCGGTTGACTCATGGC
>JAEUHE010000082.1 GCA_016793885.1 Verrucomicrobiales bacterium | reverse complement strand
TGTTCCGTGGGCAAAAACTCAGGTTCTGGCCTGTTCGGTGGGGTTACTTGCATTGGTTGCGAGTCCCAGCCTTAACCGCTGAACGCACGCCGCCCCCACTAAAGTGGGAACTCCATACGCCGAAAGGGGCCGAGTCCCAGGTATGGAGTTGATCGCGGGGCGGTCCGATAAAGCTTATAGTTCACTCGTCCGCTTTTTAGCCGATCGGGCCGCCAGAGTGGAAGGGACCCACGAACCACGCTAACCACGCGAAAGAAAGCGAGAACGTGGGATCCTGGCCGATTCATTGTAGTGTCGTCCGTCCCCGGACGATGTCATCGCTTCGCTCGCTTTCCGTTTACAGAGGATGAACAGCGCTGTGCATCCTCTCATCGATCCCATGTGAGTGAGGCTTGTGATGGGGAGCAGAGCGTCAACTCATTTGAAAGCTCTCATGAATCGAAACGCTGCTTTTGGTTGGCTAGTCGTCCTCCTCACGGCATCAGGACTTTCGGCCCAAACAACATCCTTCACTTATCAGGGCCGTCTTCACTCGCCCGATGGTCCGGTGAACGGTCTTTACGACTTCACCTTCAACCTGCACGGAACACTGACTGGGGGTGCTCCTTTGACCGGTGCAGTCAATCGTAACGGGGTCGGGGTTACGAACGGCCTTTTTCACGTTCCGCTGAACTTCGGAAGCGTGTTTTCTGGGGCGGACCGGTGGTTGGAAATTGCGGTTCGCACCAACGGAGGTGCGAGTTTTGTCACGCTCGCACCCCGGCAGTGGCTCACGTCCACGCCTTACGCCATTCAAGCCCTCCAGGCTGGGAGTGCCGCCACCGCGGTCACCGCCAACTCAGTTGCGCCCGGGGGAGTGAACAATGCAGCGTTGGCGGTGGGAGCGGTGGATTCCAGTCGGATTCAGGATGGAAGCATCGCGATCAGCGATTTGGGGGTGGCGGTGGCGTCGAATACATTTTGGCGGCTCGGCGGAAACCGGGGCGTTGCCCCAGCCAATCAGTTTCTGGGCACGCTCGACAATCAGCCGATGGAGTTCAGGGTGAACAATACCCGGTTACTCCGTTTGGAGCCCAATACGATAGGAGCCTTTGGTAATGTGTCGGTGAGCGCCCCGTCATCTCTCAGCTTCGGAGCCACCACTCGACAGATGATTAACCTCTACAATGCCGATTTCGGAATCGGGGTTCAGGACAACACATTGTATCAACGATCGGGCAGCGAATTCGCCTGGCATCGGCTGGGCAGCCATAGCAGTGAGCAAGGTAACCCTGGCGGCGGCGGCGTTAATCTGATGAGGCTCGACGGCAGTGGCACTCTTTCCGTTCGCGGCAACGTTATTCTGGACTCCACTGGCTTGAATGAAGGAGGACCCTATCCAGGGATCGTTTTCGGCGGGGGCAGTGGCGAGACCATTTCTTCCAAGCGCAGCGCCGGTGGAAATCAGTATGGATTGGATTTATACACCGGCTTCGTGCCTCGGCTGAGCATTTCGAATGGGGGAGCGGTTGGTGTCGGCACGCAAACTCCCGAGGACTCGATCCTCGACATCGAAGGCCATGTTCACATGAACGACCACGATGTGTTCCTGCGGGCGGGTGCTGATCGAAATCATGGGCTCGGATACCGGTTCGCGGTGGGAGGACGGGGGATTGATGGCCCATTCATCTATGGATTCAGCGGCGGGGCCCTGGGGGTTAGCGGTCCGGACAGCGCTACTCTGACTTGGGATCGCAACGGCAATGTCTGGGTCAACAAGAATCTTTCGGTGGGGGCGTTGACGATTCGCGGCGGAGCGGATGTCGCGGAGCCCTTCCCCATGAAAGGTCAGGAGGTCGAACCCGGATCGGTCATGGTGATCGATCCCGAGCATCCCGGGCACTTGATGGTCAGTGAACGTCCCTATGACACCCGAGTGGCTGGAATCGTCAGTGGAGCTGGCGGGGTGAGTCCCGGGCTGTCACTCCGTCAGGAAGGGGTGCTGGATGAGGGTCGCAACGTGGCCCTGTCGGGACGGGTTTACGTGAAGGCGGATGCCTCTGATGCTCCGATTGAACCGGGCGACCTGCTCACTACCGGCAGTCGGCCCGGGCACGCGATGCGGGTCAAGGACCCGGCTCGAGGCACAGGTGCCATCCTCGGTAAAGCCATGACCAGCTTGCGCGACGGCACGGGGTTGGTTCTCGTGCTGGTGAGTCTTCAATAGGGCTTCCATGACTGCGAATCACTCGTGATGCACAGTGCACAGCTATCCGATCGCGCTATGAACATTCGAACTTTCCTACTGCTCTCCGGCCTCGCCCTGATTCTGTGGAGACCTGGTTCGGCCGGGGCCGAGATTCGGCTTCGGGTCTCGGTAAAATTTATCCTGGATGCCTCGGGACGTCGTCCCGGCGGCTCTCTTTCCACCGATGACGCGGTGCGGGAGCAAATCCGATTAGGCAACGACATCTTCAATCGCGCGGCCAGCGGGTATGTCGTGGATTTGGTTGAGATCGCCAACGTTCAAGGGGTGTCCCAGTGGTTTGACGTGGACGCTCGTGACGCGGGCCAGCGGCTCGCTTTGCAGTTTTCAGCCTTGGCCAACCCGTCGGTTTACAAATTGCGAGCCGACGCGGTGAATATCTACCTCAACGGCAACCGGAGCTCGGGAAACTGCGCGGTCGCTCCCCCGGATCAGATCATTCTGATCGGTCAGGGGGGAAGTCAGACGACGATCGCCCATGAGATTGGGCATTACTTCAGCCTCTTCCACACCCAAGGGGCCGCCTGCGGCGCGTGCAACGATCCGATCGTTCAGACTCGCTGCACATCGCCCGGGGAGGATGAAGTCGCGGACACGTTGCTGGATGTGGAGTGCTGGGGTCAGGACGAGATTTCCCAAAAGGCGTTCGGAAAGCGCTTTAGAAACCTGAATGCAGATCAGGTGCGTCAGGTGGACGCGGTGTTTTTTAATCTGATGTCGTATCATGCGAATACCGATCGGCTGACCCCCGGCCAGATTGATCGGATCACTAGCAGCGTGAACGGGCCTCGGTTTCATGTAGCGTCTGGTCGAACGGTCTTCGTGGATCGTAACAACTCCTGCTTGCGGCCTGAGGATTTGCCTCACCCGTTCCGCACCTTGGCGGGATTTGTTCCCGGATGGTCCTGGGGAACCCGGCACGGGCTAGGGGTGAAGCTCGATCCGAGAAATCCTCCCGCCGGCGCGCCATCCCTTCCATGCCCATTTCCGCCTTTGCCGTGCTCGATCAATGCTTGCCTTGGGGGACCGTTCAAGACGGTGGGAGATGCCGTCAATAACTCTTCGGCGGGCAGCCGACTGCAGATTCAGGCGGGCCGATACAATGAACCTGTGACCATCACCAAGGCCCTGTGTTTGACGGCCAGCGGTGGTGAAGTGGTGATCGGTGCACCGTAGTTCAGATCCATCAGAAACACGATGAAGACAAAATTACTTAACCTTTCGGGCCGGTCTTGCCTGGTTCAGCCGATCTCCGACGATCGTGGCTACTGGCGTCATATTCCCCGAGGTCGGTCAGTTTTTCAACTCGCCTTGCTTGGAGCTTCGCTTCTCTCCCGCGTGCAGGCGGCGGAGTTGGTGCAGAACGGATCCTTTGAACTGCCCGACGTGAACCTGACCCCGGGGAAGGTAGTCGCATCGCGCGGCTCCTTCCTCACGGTGAACCCGGGAAGCGCGGTGGTTCCCGGGTGGGAAATACCGGGGGTGGCCATCGCCCTCACACAGACACCTTACGACGAAGGGCTTGGTTTGCTCGTTGCGGGCGATGGTCGGCAATCAGTGGATCTCACGGACACTGTTTTCAACGGCTTGGGTGCCGTGCAGCAAGGCATTCCGACCATCCCTGGGCGAGACTACGTTCTGACGTTCCAGCTGGGGATTCGGCCTGGTTCAGAGGCCTACGCTGGCCCGATCAAAGTTCGGGCGTCCGCCGGGCCCGCTCAGGCCGATTTTACACACGATGGTCCTTCCTTCATACCCGGCCCGCAGTGGCAATCCTTTGCCCTTCCGTTCCGTGCCTCATCCGCCAGGACTCTCCTCCGGTTTGAGAATGTGTCCGCCGCTCACTGGTCAGCACTCGATCGCGTCTCGGTTCTCGAGTTGGACTCGCCTGCGTCCGCAGCGTATCACCTGGCTTCCTGGACTGTCGATGGAGGCGGAGGGAATTCGGCTGGCGGGGGGTTTCTGCTGTCCGGGACCGTCGGACAGCCTGACTCGGGACCGCTACAGGGCGGGGGCTTTCGGTTAGAGGGAGGATTTTGGCACTCGAGCCGTGGGCTGGATTTGCAGATTGCCTTGGAGGGGCATCAGGTGAGGTTGAGCTGGGAGGCTTTTCTCGGTGGAGATCGGCTGGAGACGGCGGTGCGGCTATCTGGGCCTGGGATTCTGCCATGGGTGCTGATCGATCTGCCTTGGAGTGCGACGAGCGTGGTGATGTCGGGAGCCGATGGACCTCGCTACTTCCGTCTGCGAACGGACTGAAATGGAACATGAAGACTCATGGGTGGGAGCTGGACTACACTGGGCCTAGCTGGCAGGGTTGCGAGGTGGAAGCGGAACGAAACTCGTCCAGGTTTGATACGACCCACTGGAGTGTGGTGTTGCGTGCCGGGGGGGATGACGCGTTGGCGGCAACTGCCGCACTGGATCGGCTGTGCAACACCTATTGGTACCCGCTTTATGCCCATGTTCGCCGGCGGGGATATGGTCCGGACGACGGGGCTGATCTGACGCAGGAGTTCTTTGCCATGCTGCTTCGACGTCATTCTTTCACTCAGGTGGCACGCGAAAAAGGCCGCTTTCGGACGTTCCTGCTGACCTCTCTCGATTATTTCCTTCATGATCAGCGCGCCAGAGCGCACGCCGCGAAGCGCGGCGGAGGGGCGGCCGTCGTGGCCCTGGATGCGATGGATGCGGAGCAGCGCTACGCCTTGGAACCGCGCACGGAGGAGACGCCGGACAAGGCCTTTGACCGTCGATGGGCTGCGGCACTCTTGGAACAAGCCTTCTCTCGCTTGAATAAGGAACAGGCGGAGAGTGGCAAGGGGCCGATGTTCGCTCGGCTCCAGCCTCTTCTCGGGCGGCCGGTTGAGTCCGGAGAATATGAAGTCTTGGCCGTAGAACTAGGGGTTCCTGCTAACACCATTGCGAAGACGGTCCAGCGGTTGCGTCAGAGAGCCCGGGAGCTGCTCTTCGAGGAAGCGAAGCACACGGTGGCCACCCAAGCCGATGCGGACCGAGAGCTGCGAGAGCTTTTTGGTTGAGACCTTCAGGCAGGAGTTGGGGCTTGTTTATCCTGTCGTTGCTTGGCTGACCGCGATTCTTTCGAAGCTATGAACCACGCGACTTGCCCTCGGTGCCAGATGCCGCTTTCTGCGGTGGGCAGCTTTTGTACGCGTTGTGCGGGACGCATGCTGCTGGCTGCTGAAGATCCTGACGTGGAGGAAGAGGCACCAGGCGCTCGCCGGAGTAGCAGCCGACTGGGGGAGTTCGAACTGGGCGAGGAGCTTGGCCGCGGGGCTATGGGGGTGGTGTATCGCGCCCGGCAGCCTCAACTCCAACGGGAGGTGGCGGTCAAGGTGATCTTGGCTCATCGCTTCGCTGGAGAGCTGGGGCGTAAGCGCTTCCTAGCCGAAGCCGAACTCGCGTCTCAGATCGACCACCCTAACATCGTCCCGATTTATCAGGTTGGCCAGACGGAGGACGGCCCATTCTATGCGATGAAGCTGGTAGAGGGGGGGACCCTGGAGCAGAGACTCCGACAAGCTCCGGCCCAGTCCGAGGACGCGTCGGCTCGGTCGGGGAACCAATTCTCCGTCGACGAATCGCTTCGGCTCCTGGGCACCATCGCTCGAGCGGTGCATCACGCTCACTTGCGCGGAGTGCTTCATCGAGACCTGAAGCCCGGGAATATTCTCCTGGATGCGGAGGGCGAGCCGCACATAACGGATTTCGGCCTGGCACGACGATTGGACGCCGAGAGTTTTCTTACACAGACTGGGTCCTCGCTCGGCACCCCTGCCTACATGTCACCGGAGCAAGGGGCAGGCCGTCGCGACGTGACGACCGCCGCCGATATTTGGAGTCTCGGTGCCATACTTTATCATCTTCTGGCCGGTCGCCCCCCGTTTCTGGGCGAATCTCCGGATGAAATTCTACAGCGCGTCCGAACTGAAGAACCTCCACCGTTGCGCGGATTTCGTCCGGGGTTGTCACGCGATGTGCAAACCATCTGTTTGAAGTGCCTTCAGAAAGATCCGCTCCGGCGATATGTCTCGGCTCAAGAGTTGGCTGATGACCTGGACCGATTTCTAGCGCACGAGCCCATTCGCGCCCGTCCGATCTCGGGGGTGGGCCGTTTCCTGCTGTGGTGTCGTCGGCGTCCCGCGCTGCTGGCTGCGTGGGTGGCCGGCACCATCGCCCTGTCGGCTGCGTTGATAGCCGGGGAACTGCATTGGAAGAATCAGGTCCGGGAACGCGTGCTCGTGCAGGTCCGGGATGAGTTGGCCGCCCACACGGTCGCGTCGGTGCGAGCTGACCGGGAGAAGGGCCGGCCGGGCAGGCGATTCGACAATCTCTCCAGACTGGCGGCGGTAGCGCAGCATCCGGCCCCGCTGGCGTTGCGTAACGAGGCGATAGTCTGTCTGACCCTTTTCGATATCCGTCAGGTTCGGAGCCGGTGGGCGCTGCCTCGCTCCACCAAAAACTATGCCTTGGGAGCCGATTTGGACTTGATCGCCGTAGGTGTTGATGATGGCGACGGCGTTGAAATCTATCGGTTGCCGGAGGGGGAGCTGGTTCGAACTGTGACCGGCCTCAGCGGTGCGATTGGCTGGTTGCGGTTGAGCCCGCGTGCGCAGTGGCTGGGCGCTCGCTGGTATGACCGTTTGACGGTGCTGGCCTTGGGGGACGATGGATCTCGAACTGTGGAGCCTTTTAAAAAACGAGCGAAGTTTGGCGGCAGGCCTGAGCGCGAGTTCGCCTTTTCAGCCCAGGAAGATCAGGTTGCGCTTCCAGCCGGAAACGGAGTCGTGGTCCATGAGCTTCCCTCGGGTCGGGAGCGATGGCGGCAGGAACAGCAACCCGCCGAGCCGGTCTTTGGGTTGGCGTATTCTCCGAGCGGAAGGTGGTTGGCCGTGCTGCAGAGAGAGTTTGTGGTGGTTCTGGAGGCAGAGAGCGGGAAGGTCCTATGGAAGGCGCAGCGGGCGGCTCCCGAGAGCGGAACTCGCGCGGTTCCTCTCTCGATCGCGTGGCATCCTCGAGGGGAGCACCTGCTAGTCACTGACCAGACGGGCATGATCGAAGTCTTCGCGATGTCGTCCTTCCCGTCGCATCGGTTAGCCCGTGGACGGGAAGGGTCGATTGACTATGTCGCCTTCGGAGGCGACGGGCAATGGTTCTTGGTTTGTGGCGAATCGAACGAGGCCATCGTATGGGACTTTCACGCGTTCGCGCCATTGATGAGGGTGGCAAGTTCGGTTGAATCGATTGCGACGTCGCGGACAGGATCCCGTTTTGCCATGGTCGATCTTGTGGGCCGACGGCCTCAGCTCAGCATGTGGGAAGGAGTTTCGAGTCCGATTTTAAGTGAGTTGGACCTCGATGTGGTGGCTGAATCGATAGCGCTCAGTCCTGACGGGCGATGGCTGGGCGTTGCACTGGGGACCAACGGTTTCCGGCTCTACAGCACCGTCGATCGTCGCCAACTTGACGTGAGACAGGAAACGGGGTTCCGGATCGGCTCGATCGTGGTTGCCCGTGAACAATCCTGCGTGTTCACCCCGGCTTCAAACGGTTGGTGGCGATGGCCCGTGCTGGATCCCGAACTGCGGCATCTGGGGGCGGGTAATCATCGCTTCCCAGGACAAGCAAAGGAGGACCTGCCCCCAAGCCGGCATAGTCTAGAGCCTAGCTGGGTCGCCACCTCGCCCACGGACCCAGGTGCGGGGCGGACGATCACCAGTCGGGAGGCTGGTCCAGCTGATGCCCGGCGTCCGGCCCTGGTAGGTGCGATTGCGAAACAGCTTCGTCCGGGAAACCGATATGCGGAAAGCGAGCGTGGCGGGTTGGTGGCTGTGGAGCACGAGTTGAACCTTGTGCGGCTTTTCGACCGCTCCACAGGTTCTCTGCTATGCGATCTGCCCTCGTTGCGGCCGAGCCCGATTGGGGATCTGGCCTGGGATGCCTCCGGTGATCTGTTGGCGGTGCTCACAACTACGGGACGGGTGCAGCTTTGGCAGGTGGCCCAGCTACGAGCCGAGCTGTCCAAATTAGGCCTTGGGTGGTGATGCCCACGAACCACACCCGCCACGCGAAAGAAAACCGTTTGCTTGTAATGTCGTCCGTCCCCGGACGATGCCCCCTGTTGCTGTTTCGGAACCGCCGCTGACCGGGGAAGAGGGAACGAGGCGATTGTGACCACGGATTACACGGATCACACGGATGGGACCCGAACTGGGGACGTCCGAGTTGCACCACAGAGACGGGAAGGGCACAGAGGTCGGATTGGGTAGGGAATGGACCGTCCTCTCTGCGGTTCCATCTGTGTGTTCTGTGTGTTCCGTGGGCAACCATTCGGGTTGTTCTGTTGGGGCGGGTTCTGCTTGCAGTCTGCTTCAAGTCCTTCTCCAATGCGGGCATCGTCACGTGATTCGCCTATGTTGACCATGCAGCCATTCCTTACATCGACTCGCTCTCGCATCCGTTCCGCCCCTCGAGCACTCGGCGTTGTTGTTCTCTCGGTGTTGTTGCCGTGGTTCGTGCTGCCTGCCCGGTCCGCGGAGGCCGCCCCTGAGCGCATCCCGCTCTGGTCAGGAACGGCACCCTCGGGGGAGGGAAAACCCATAGCCGGTAATGCTTATGTGACGGTCTACCGTCCGACTCAGCCCAATGGAGCTTCGGTCATCATCTGTCCGGGTGGAGGCTACGGTGGGCTGGTCAAGGACGCCGAGGGATCCCGCATCGCCCGCTGGCTGAATCAGCATGGAATCACCGGCATCGTTCTGGAGTATCGTTTACCGGGCGGTAACCGGTTCGTTCCGTTACTCGATGCTCAACGTGCGCTTCGGTGGGCCCGCGCCCAGGCACCTAGCTGGGGCTGTGATCCGCAGCGAATTGGGATCATGGGGTTCTCTGCCGGAGGACATTTGGCCGCGACTGCGATCA
This sequence comes from Verrucomicrobiales bacterium, assembly GCA_016793885.1. Classification (NCBI taxonomy): domain Bacteria; kingdom Pseudomonadati; phylum Verrucomicrobiota; class Verrucomicrobiia; order Verrucomicrobiales; species Verrucomicrobiales bacterium. The sequence goes on along the minus strand of JAEUHE010000082.1, from coordinate 37,033 downwards.
CGCACTTCGATCGGGGTGATGCTCAGGCACCCGACGTCCTAGAACGACTAAGTTGTCGACCTGATTTCGGTATCTTGGTGTATCCGGTGGTCACCATGGGCGACCAGACGCATGGCGGATCGCGGCAGAATCTGCTGGGACCGAATCCTTCGGCGGACGTGGTGGTGTACTATTCCAATGAGAAGCAGGTGACGGCCCAGACCCCGCCGACCTATCTGGCCCATGCGCGAGATGATCGTGCGGTGCCGGTAAGCAATAGTAGCTTGTTCTACCAGGCTCTTCGCCAACACGGAGTTCCGACCCGTTTCTTGGAGTTGCCTTCGGGGGACCATGGGTTGAATGGCTACCAGGGGCCGATGTGGGATGCCTGGCAATCAGGATCCCTCCAATGGCTGGCGGAACTGAAGTTGATTCCGGAGGCTCCCGGTCGAGCGCGCGGACGAGGCGAGGCAGGGAGACCAAGCTTTCCCCGCTACGATGATCTCCGAGCCAGGGGACATTCACCGCAGCTCCTTCCGGGAGTCGGACAGTTTGTCTTTAGTCTCTATGGTGTTCCCGGGGATTCGGCCATGGTGCACCAAGTCGTCGATGTCATGCGGGAGCGCAAGCTGGGCAACGGGTTCGATCCCGGGCCGGGTCCCAGCCCCCAGACGCGACCCATCCTAGACTTTCTGGCGGCTAGCGGCTGGCCCGTCGTATTTTATTCCGGCGGCGAAATGCAGATCAAAGGGGGCAGGGGAGTGTTCGGCCCTCCTGAGGAGTCCGCTGTGGCCGAGTTTGATCGAACCGGAGTCTTCGCCGCCTATCAGCTGGGCGAGTGGGGGTACTATTTCCACAATCTTTCGCATCGGGAATCGTGGTGGCGGGACGTTTACGGTAAGGACTATGACCAGTTCAAGCATCTCCAAAAGCCTGCGGGTTTGGCCGGATACGATCGGATGCCGCAGAGCCGGAAGGAATGCTACGACGTCATGAAGGATTACTTCGCCAGTCGTAGTCGCGATCTTCTGGGAAGGGTGATCAGTGTCACCGGCCACTCTCACTACGAGGCCTATGCGGGCGAGTGGGGCGCCCGCTGTATTGGTCTGGAACTGGGGGAGAACATCGCCTTTACCCAGTCGAAACTGGCCTTTGCCCGAGGGGCGGCTCGGCAGTGGGGCAAGCCGTGGTCGGTTCAAGTGAGCCCTTGGTTTGGTCCGAGCTGCACCACCAGCGGACCACTGAGAAAGGAAGGAGACATCGTTCGTGGGCTGGACGCGGGTCACTCGCTGAGTTTCTACGAGCGCATGTGGCTGCACGCCTGGTTTTCCGGAGCTGCCATGGTGACCCCGGAGAATAGCATCGCGATCTTCTTTGAAAAGCCGGAGGCCCCGTGGACGTTTACTGAACATGGTCGCAAAGGGGCCGAAGTCTTTCAGTTCATGAGCTCGCGCGCGCGGGGAATTCCCTACACCCCGGTAGCCGTGGTGATGGATCGCTACGCCGGCTACAATGGATACATGGACAAGCCCTGGGGAATTCTCACGCCGACGGCTGGGGACCGGGAAGCTCGGGATTTGTTCGATCACCAGCTTTTTCCGGGAAGTGATCACATTCACTCCAAACCCGATAAAACCAATCCGGAGGCGAGCTATCTGCGCCCCACTCCATTTGGTGAAGTCTTCGACGTCTTGCTGACCAGCGTGCCCCCGGAGATTCTTCCTGCGTACCCCGTGATTCTCCTGGTGGGCGATATCGAGTTTGAAGTGGGCTTCCTGAGCGAGTTGGAGAAGTCGCTCCGACGAGGAAGCCGGGTTCTTATTTCGCAGCGTCATCGCGACGTGTTGGGCGCGGGGTTTGACCGGCTATCCAAGCAGGGCAGTGTGGAGGTGCTGGAACCCTGGATGAATCCCACCACCGGTCGGCCGACAGCGATCTCGAATCAACGGTTGGCCAGCATCACCCAGGACTACTCGCCCTTTGAGTTGCAGGGCGACCCGGTGCAGTACGGGATCAACCGAGTTCCGAAAGGTTGGGTGCTGGAGATCATCAACAATCGGGGCGTGGGCAAGCGCGGCGACCAGCCCGCATCGGTGGATCCCCAAGCTCGGGCTCGGGTTACCATCAACACCAGGGTGGATTGCCAGCAGGCGAAGGCGTGGAAATCAGGCCAGGTTTTTGAGAAACCCGGGAGAGTCGAACTCGAGCTGGGGCCTGGAGCTCTGGAATACATAGAATTCCTGGAGACTCCGCGGTAGGTTCTCGAGGGTGGAACCGCGATGGACGCGATGGGGAATCCGGAGGGAAAAGAAAACTAGAGCTTTTCTTCCATTTCGGACATCGCGTCCTTTGCGTCCATCGCGGTTCAACCACTCCGGGCCAACTCCTCGTTCCCGCGGGAGAAAAGGGAGATCGTTGCCCATGGAACACGCGGAGCACACGGAGCTGATGAGGATGGGGAGGGATGAGGAACATCGCCACTTGCGGTGATAAGCGACGAGCCGCCCGCCTTGGTCGATCACAAATCCAAAATCCAAAATCTAAAATCTAAAAGCCCCCCACACACCAAATCTGGACAGAGCCCCGAGTTTCGCGCAACCTACGTCCCACCATGTCATATCGCCATCGCCTTCTTGCCGTCGCTTTTGTGACGGCGATCCTGACGTCGTTCACTGCCGCCCAGGCCGAGGTAAATTTGCCTCCCGGCTTCGCTCTGGAGGTGGTGGCCGGCCCGGATCTCGTGAGCGAGCCTATGGACCTCAATTTTGCCCCGGACGGATCGGCATGGGTGACGGGACGGGCGGGGGAGTTGTGGCGGATCGACACGACGGCGCGCACGGCTCATCAGGTCGGTCGGGTCAGTACGGACGTAAGCGGGGACCGCGGCCTGCATGGGGTGGCCTTTCATCCGGATTTTCCCAAGACCCCCCATCTCTTCCTCTCCTATCATACTACCAACCACTCTCCCACCCAGTATCGCGCGCGCGTGGCCCGATGGACGGTGGTCGGGAAAGGAGCCAAGTCGGCCCTGGAACCTGCGAGTGAGAAAAGCATCCTGGAATGGGATGGGGACTCGGCCGGACAACATGTGGGTGGGGGCTTGCTGGCTCATCCCCAGGAGAGACTTTTGTATGTGACCACCGGAGAGAACAATCAGAACGCGAATCTGCGCAAATACTGTGATGACCCTGAGAACCGAGCCCAGTCACTCAGTGACCGACGGGGCAAGGTGGTACGGATTGGTTTCGACGGCTCCATTCCCTCTGACAATCCGTTCGTCAAAACCGCTGGAGCTGATGGCATCATCTTTACACGCGGGCATCGCCAGCCCTGGTCTCTGGATTACGATGCCCCCACCGGGCTGATCCTTCTCTCTGAGAACGGAGGGGATTTGGCTGACGACTACGATGAGGTGAATCGCATCGTCCCGGGTGCCAATTACGGATGGCCGAAGGTGTTTGGGGATGGCTGGTCGACGTTCTCCCGCACCAATCGTTTCGAGGGTTTCACCTCTCCGTGGTTCAGCTATAAGCGCAACAGCAGTGCCTCGTGTGTGGGATCGATCATTTATCGTCCCTCGTCAACGGGTGCGGGTTTTCCAGCCAAGTATCATGGCTCCCTGTTTTACGCCGACTTTGCTCGCAAGTCGGTTCGCAGCGCTCCGGTGAACGCTGAGACCGGTAAGCCGGGCGAGAGTGCGGCCTTTCTTCAGGGTCTCACCGCTGGTCCGTTGGCCCTTCGCCTGGGACCTGACGGGGCTCTCTATCTGGCAACTCACGGCGGCGCTTCGAAACCCTCCACGAACGATTCCATCGTGCGCGTGGTTTGGAAAAAGTGATCGATCGGTTCTGATGGGCGGTGCCCTCGCTCGTTCGACAACACCGCCGGTGTTCGTCTCTGGATTCATTTGCCTAGATTCCTGGTTCCTCCGGGATCTAGGATTCCGCACAGGCATCAACGTCCCTCATCATGACTGCAATATACCGGATTCTGGTTATCCTGAGTCTTTGTGCCACTTCGGCCGTGATTTCCGTCGGCGCGCCGGTTGCGTTGTTCGACGGCAGGTCCTTCGAGGGGTGGGAAGGCGAGACGACTCAGGTCTGGCGGATTCGTGAGGGTGTCATCGTTGGCGGCTCTCTGGAGGGCAATCCGCGCAACGAGTTTCTGGCTACGCGGAAGTCCTTCCAGAACTTTCACCTTCGCTTCGAATACAAGCTGGTGGGAACCGAAGGTTTCGTGAACGGCGGTGTGCAGTTCCGCAGCAAGCGCATCGCCAATCCGCCAAACGAAATGTCCGGTTACCAGGCGGATATCGGCGCGGGCTACTCGGGCTGTCTCTACGACGAGTCACGCCGCAACAGGATGCTAGCGATGGCGGATACGAATCTCGTAGTGAGCTTGGAGAAGCCCCGCGACTGGAATCGCTATGAAGTTATCGCTCGCGGCCCGGACATCCAGCTCTTCCTCAACGGCCAGCGCACGGCGACCTTTGTTGAACGCGCGGAAGGCATCGACACACAGGGCCTGATCGCCCTGCAGATCCACGGAGCCTGCAAGGCGGAGATTTCGTTTCGCAATATCACTCTCGAGGAGTTGCCCGCTTCTGCGGAGCGCACTCCAGCCGAGGTTCTGCGGCGGTTCGGCGACGGGCAGCCGACCTTGCCCCTCGCACCCTTCCCGGACGGCAGGTTTCAGCTGAGCTCTAACGAAACGATCGTGCTGGTAGGCCAGGAAAACCTGGTGCGTGAACAGAAAGTGGGGGAGTTGGAGGCCCAACTGGCATCGGCGTTCCTCGATAAGGCGCCGCGCTTTCGCTCCATGGCGTGGGAGGCTGACACTGTCTACGAGCAATGGCGTGATTTGAACTTCGGCCCTTGGGCCGGGCAGATCGAGTCGGTTGGGGCGACCGTCGTGATGGCTCAATTTGGGCAGATGGAGGCGCTGGATGGAGTGGGACGGATCGCGCAGTTCACGGCGGCCTACCATCGCCTTTTGGACCAGTTGGCCACGCGAACACGGCGACTGGTTCTGATCGCTCCCATGCCCTTTGAGAAGCCGCTTGCCTCCCACGCGCCCGACCTCACTCAGCGCAATGCAGATGTGGCCGCCTATGCGGCGGCGGTGCGGGAGATCGCCAAGCAGCGCGGAGCCGTGTTTGTGGATCTTCCCGACGCTCTGGCGAAGCGCGTCTCACGACAGCGCCTGACCGACGATGGAGTTCATTTGAACGCGGGTGGTCTGCGCGAGGTTGCCGCCGCCATCACCCGCAGTCTGGGGGCGGAGCCCAACGCATCCGCCTCCCTCGACCCGGTGCGAGCCGCCATTGTGGAGAAGAACCGTCTGTGGTTCGATTGCTGGCGTCCGGCCAATTGGTCGTTCGTCTATGGAGACCGGATGAGTCAGAAATTTGGGCAAGCTGCCGGATCGGAACCTTCCCTGCTGCAAGCTTTCGAGCGACAGAAACCGCTCGTGGAACAAGCGGACGCTCGGATCCATGCCCTGGTTCGCAATGAGCCGGCTAAGCCACTCGTTTTACCCAGACTGCCGATCTCTTCCGAGGAGGCGAAGGCGATTCCACCCGAGGAACAGCTCAAGACCTTTACCCTGGCCGAAGGCTATGAGATCAATCTCTTCGCTTCGGAGCGTGACGGCGTGGTGAAACCTACCCAGTTCTCCTGGGATGAGAAGGGGCGCCTGTATGTTGCCTGTTCACCCACCTATCCCCAAACGCTCGCGAGCATTCCCCCGACGGACTTCATTCTCGTGCTCGAGGACAGCAATGGCGACGGCCGGGCCGACAAGTCGTGGAAATTCGCCGAAGGGCTGACCATGGTTCAGGGCGTGGAACCGGGCGCGGGAGGCGTGTACGTCTGCGATTTTGATCAGCTCCTTCATTTGCGCGATACGAACGGCGACGGCAGAGCCGACGAACGGCAGGTTGTGTTCTCGGGCTTTGGCATCGGCGACACACATCAGCTCATCAACAGCATCTGCCACGGCCCGGATGGTAGCCTGTGGTTCACGCAAGGGCTTCACGCGATGTCGCGTGTGGAAACCCCGCATGGTGTAGCGCGGTTGGATCGCGCGGCAGTCTGGAGGATGCGTCCGCGTCAGCTTCACCTCGAGGGCTTTTTCGGCGGCGGGATGGCCGGGGCCAATTGCTGGGGCGTGGCCTTCGATGATTTTGGTCAAGTCTTTCACAAGTCCGGTGATCGGCCGCAAGGCTATTGGACGGTGCCCGGCATGGTCCGCGGGGCCAGTCCGAGCGGCAGTAGTTCGACGACCGACGCGAATGCCTCCTATGCCAACACGCCGGAGCAATACCACTCGGTGGGCCCGCTCTTCGACACCTCCCCGAAGACGACTGCACTCGACATTGTCGGTACACGCGCGTTGCCCGACGACATCCAGGGCTGCGCTCTGATTGGTGGATACTTTGGCGCGGTGGTGGAGCTGCATCAGTTTGAGGAGGCCGGCTCCGGGTTCAAAACCAAGCAGCTGCCGCGGCTCGTGAAATCATCCAACAGCTCGTTTCGTCCGGTGGATGTGAGCGTCGGACCCGACGGTGCCATCTATGCGGCCGACTGGTTTAACCCGGTCATCGGGCACTACCAGGCCAGCTATGCGGACCCGATGCGCGATCGCACCCATGGCCGTATCTGGCGCGTTAGCGCGAAAGGCCGGGCCTCGATCAAGCAACCCAATCTTGCTGCGATGAAGCCGGCCGAACTTCTCGAACAGCTTCGTTCGCCGGAACGCTGGACTCGGTATCAGGCCAAGCGACTGCTTTTCGATGCGGCGAGGGAAGATGTGCTTCCTGCCGCGAAGACCTTCGTGGCGCATGTTCCACTCAACACACCCGAAAATGAGCCGCTACTGCTCGAGGTGATTGGCGTGTTCGAGGCCCATGAAACTCCTTACCTGGAATTGCTCCAGAGGCTCCTCAACGCGAAGGATGCGCGAGTCCGGGCCTACGGCACTCGCGTGGCCGGCATGTGGGCGGATCGTCTCCCAGAGTCCCTCACGCTGCTGCGCGAGCGCGTGCAGGATGAAAATCCAAGAGTGCGCTTGGAATCGGTCGTCGCGGCTAGCTATGTGCCCAAGGCGGAGGCTGTGGAGATCATCGCTGCGGCGGTGGATCTGCCACGTGACCCGTTCCTTGACTATGCCATTCGCCAGAGCGCTCGAGCATCCCAATCCCGCTGGGCGGCAGCCTTCACCTCAGGGCAGTTGAAATTTGGCGGTGCCCCGCAAACAGACTATTTGACCCGGCTCCTGGGGACGCCTCCGAAGCAGGCCTCACCGGGCGAAAGGCTCTACGAGATGGCCTGTCTTCCATGCCATCAGCCGGAAGGCAAGGGCTTGCCCGGCGTGTACCCTCCCCTCATCGGAAGCGAGTGGGTCAAAGGTGATCCGTCCCGACTCATCAAGATCGTGCTTCATGGCCTGAGCGGGCCACTGAAGGTGGCAGGTCAATCTTTCGGTGGACCTGGCGCCGTCCCGATGCCATCGATGGGTGGCTTAACCAACGAGCAGCTCGCCGACGTGCTCACGTTCGTGCGTGGCACGTTTGGGGCGAATGCTTCGGCCGTGACGGCCGCTCAGGTTGAGGCTGTTCGCACGGCCACACGGCAGAGGGAAACGCCATGGACGGTTCAGGAACTGTTGGAGTGATGAGTGAAGAGTGGCGAGTGATGAGTGATGAGTGATGAGTGATGAGTTCCCGAAGGGAAACCGTCCGGGGACAACCGACGCTGCGGGAAAAGTAACGCTGTCAGCGTACGCCTCGGGAACTCGTCACTCTTCACTCTTCACTCTTCACTCTTCACTCTTCACTCTTCACTCTTCACTCCCGCCCTTTTTGATCTCGAACCCAGCTCTCTGTCGATCCATTCCACCCGGGTCTGAATCCACCCCTTCATCTGACGAACATAGTCCGGGTAATTTCGCCGCGTAGGCCAACGGGCGGAATTGCGCTGTTGGGCTTCCCCCAGGGACGCGACCAGAACATCCATGCGCTCGAGGATTTGAGATGTCGAGAAGGGGCCGCGTCGGAGCTCGGTCCACCGGTTGACTGTGCGTTGTCGGAACTCCGGATCCTGGTTCAATCGGGCGAACCAATTGATCTCAGTTCTCCGGATGTTCGGCCAGTACCAGCCCTCGGGGTCGTCCCCTCCGTAGAAGTCTGCGTTTCCGAAACTTTGGTCCCAGTCCCAGATGGGGCCCATCTTGAGCCTTCCTCCGGGAGTGAGTTGCAGGAAGGCGCTGAAACGAAAGCCGTCCACGTTCTTGGACATCTCCACCAGCCAATAGTGATCGATGAAGGCATCGACATCCAGGAACTTGGCGTATCCTTTGGTTGGATCGGTGAAATTTTGACCGTGGAGCACCCGCTCGAAATCATTCAGGTAGTTGACGAGCCAGACGCGTTGCTCTCCGGTGATTTCGCGCTCCTTCGGATGGACATATAGAAAATGGAGTCCCCGAGCAGTGTGGAAGCCGTTTTCTCCAGGATCTACATGATCCATCTTGAAGAGGAAACCACCGAGAGCACCCTGGGCACCTCCATGCGCCGCTGCATCGGCCAGATTCACGCGATGGCGTCCGCGTTTAATCTTTTCTTCCAGCACATACACTCCCGCATAGTGGCGGTTCTCCAACCTGCCGCCGGCTTCCGTCACGAAAACCTCCACAAAACGGGTTCGCGGCGCGTATCGGCCAATGGCGTTGCTCAGTTCGTAGGCTAGCACGTCGCGCAGTTGGGTACGGTCGAAGTAGGGCGCGTATAAAACCCAATCAGAGTCCTGCGGCATGCCGCCCAGCGGAGACTTCGCCGCGCCGCCCTGGTGGTCGATCAACTTGATCGTGTAGGAACGTTTGGGGAATCGCCGCGAGGTATTCCCGCGCTGGCTCAGTTCTAGGCGTCCCTGCCAGTTGGCGGGGTTGGTGATGGAGATGACTGTGCCCTTAGGTTCGATCATTCGGAATGAACCTGTTGCTTTGGATCGGTGCGGAATGGGCTGGCCGTAGGTTTCGATGATGAGCAGCGGCAAACTTGACTGAAAGTGTTGGAACTCGGCTCCAAGCACCGTGTAGGACTCCGAAGAGATGGCACTAGATCCGCCGCTCGGCAGGAAGGATCGAGCCCTCAGATAAGTCGAGCTGCTCATGTTCAGCGCGTGCTGGTACAAAGCCGACTTTTCCGTCGGTTCCGTTCCATCCAGAGTGTAGCGAATGACGGCCTCATTGGATGCCGGGGAGCCTCGGATCTCCACATTAAATGGTTTCGAATAGACCCCGCCTGGTACCGAGAACTCGGGGGCTGAAAGGCCAATGGCTCGCTCGCCGTCCGCCTGCCCGCGGCTGTCAAATGCCCCTAGAATCCAGAGAGTGAATCCTAGCCTGAGGTGCGGGTGTGATCCGAACAGGGAGGCGACAAACCGAGCCAAAGGGCGTGCAACGAGAAACGATCTGAATTCCTCCTGGCGAATCCTGGGCCTTTCGGTGGCCGCAATTTGCATAATGCGACCTTGGCAAAAGGAAATCGGTTTTGCCACCACAGAATCAACGAGCGGTCGATTCCATTCTGTTGCTGTCGAGGGTCAACGGCTGAGCCAGTGAAGTAATCCGCCCAAATTGCCATTCCAAGACCGGCCAGAATCCCCGCTCCCGTCGCCATCATGAGTACCCATTTCAACCAGGAGAACGGGACCTCCCCCGCCACCTTGGCCGTCTGCCCATTCACGAGAATTCGCAGCGGAGGCTTGTGCGGAGAATATCGGATCGCGCACACCCAGACTGGGGTGAGCGTCGGAGCGACGGATTCTTCCAAAAACTCGGTGGTGTGCCGCAGATCCCTCACGCCGTCGCCCGGCATGAAATTAAGGAGCATTCCCGGAATCGACGCCTGGGTTTCGCCGCGGGCCACCCGCAGGCTTTCCTCCTGGGACAGCGACGGCTCCTCCGCGCTCCAGCCTGCTACCAACGTCGGGGAGTAGCGCCGGAGCTGACTCAGGTCGAAAGGCTCGATCGCCTGGAGTTCTTGGTTGGAGACGGAGTGCGAAGCCGTCACAAGAACGTCGGAAACATAGGTCACATGAGTGCCAGTCAAGTCATGGTATTCGGTGCGGTTTCGGCTCCCGAGGGACAGCTGGCTGTCCGACACGACCCGGATGCCAGTTTTTTGGTAGGATTCCGCGATTGAAGCCTGGTAGCGGGAGCGGGCTGTCGAGGAGTAAAGGTAGGCGGGGATGTAGACGCCCGTTACTTTTTCTACGGCACCCCGTTTCAAACCAAAAGGGGCCATCGTCTGTCGTCCGATCCAGTGCCTCACTGCCTGCACCGCCTCCTCGCGCTCAGTGGTGAACACGAGTGCGAATACGGGGGAGGAGCGATGCCTCATCGCTGGGCGATGGATTACCGAGGGATTGTCGCAAAACAGACATCGCGACGCGATGGATCTTCCTTGGATCGAAAGCGTTGCTCCGCAGGACTCGCACTGAACTTCCGTAGACTCGGACTGTCCCATCACGAGAGAGATGTCGGCAATCGTCTGAAACCATTGAGCTTAAAAGCCTCGCCGGACCTTAGACTTATACACCTCATCGGACGAATTTGCGGTCAACTCCATAAACTCAGTGCTGGTCGAATGGGGATCGCCCTTTATCATCCCGCCATGCACCTCATTCGACTGTTCTGCTTTTTTATGTGCGCTATGGGCCTGACGGCTGCACCTCGGCCCAATGTCCTGTTCATCCTCTGCGACGACCTGAGGCCGGCGGCTCTGAGTTGCTACGGGTCGAAGCACGTCAGCACTCCTCATATTGACGCCCTATCGAGAGACGGAGTTCGCTTTGCCAACGCCTTCTGCACCACTTCGCTCTGCTCGCCGAGCCGGGCCAGTATCCTGACGGGGCTGTATGCCAGCCGGCATGGGGTGCGCGACAACTTTACCGAGTTGCCAGCCTCCCTGCCGCATTGGCCGGGTCGTTTGCGTGAGAACGGCTATGCCACCGCCTACATTGGCAAGTGGCACATGGGGGAGAACAATGACGCCCCACGGCCTGGGTTTGACTATTTTGCCACCCATAAGGGGCAGGGGAAGTATTTCGACACCCCCTGGAATCTCAACGGCCGCAGCACCGAAACCATCAAGGGCTACTACACCACGGTCGTCACGGACCTGGCCCTGGATTGGCTGGGCAAGCAAACCTCGCAAAAGCCGTGGTCCCTGTGTCTCGGCCACAAGGCTCCCCACAGCTTTTACACGCCCGAGGAAAAGTATGCGCGTCGATTCGATCATGTTCGGGTTCCCTATCCCGCCAGCGCTTTCCAATTGCAGGACAAGCCAGCCTGGATGCAAGAACGCCTACACACCTGGCATGGGATCTACGGGCCGCTTTTCGAGTGGCGCAAGACTTTCCCCGATGACCGTCCGGAGGCAGTGAAGGATTTCGAAAACATGGTGCACGGCTACTGGGGGACCATCCTCAGCGTCGACGACAGTGTGGGCCGGTTGGTCGCGTGGCTGAAAAAGACCGGTCAGTATGACAATACGATGATTGTGTTCATGGGCGACAACGGATTGCTGGAAGGGGAGCACGGCATGGTGGACAAGCGCACCATGCACGAGGCCAGCATCCGTATTCCGATGATAGCCCGGGGCCCTGGTCTGCCTTCCCGGCGGATCGAGAAAGGGCAGGTGCTCGCCATGGACATCGCTCCAAGTCTTTTGGAGCTTTGCGGTGTGCCGGGTCTTCCCGCCATTCAGGGTCGTTCTTGGAGGAACCTGGTCCTCGGGCGTGAACCTGCCTGGCGTCAGGGCTGGTTCTACGAGTACAACTACGAGAAGCAGTTTCCCTACACCCCCAACGTTCGCGGAATTCGGACGGCCGACTGGAAGCTCATGCGTTATCCCCACGGTGACGGCTCGCCTGACCGGCACATGGCCGAGATGTACGATTTGCGCAAAGATCCGGGCGAACGCCGCAACCTGGCCAATAACCCGAAGTTCGCGAGCAAGCGGGCTGAGCTTGAAGCTCAGTTGGCCAGCTTGCTTGCTGCCGAAGGGTTGACCCCCGACCGCGACAAGATGCCGTTGGATGAAGGCATCAAGAAGGCGCTGCCCGACCAGAAGATCCGGTAGGGTAGCGGGAGGGCGGTCTTGATCGGGATTTCCCACGGCTGATGTTGCCGTGTTCAGTTAGATGTTTCGTGTCATTTGCCATTTGGACATGGATGCGTTCTACGCCTCCATCGAGCAGCGGGAGGATCCGCGTCTGCGCGGAAAGCCCGTGATCGTGGGCGCGCCGCCCACTCAACGGGGTGTCGTGTGCGCGGCGAGCTATGAGGCGCGAAAGTTCGGCGTTAGATCTGCCATGCCAAGCGCTACCGCAGGTCGTCTCTGTCCTTCGGGGATCTTCGTTCGGCCTCGGATGGATTACTACCGAGCCGAATCCCGAGCGATCATTCAGCTGATCGCGACCTCGGGGATGCTCGTCGAGCAGATGTCCATCGACGAAGCTTATCTGGACTTGTCTGGAGCCTGTCAGGGAGCCGACGCGGACGATTCCCTTCAGCGTGCACGTCCCATCGCTCAAAGCTTGAAGGAGCGGATCCGGACTCAACGCCAGTTGACGGCCACCATTGGCATCGCCCCCAACAAGTTCCTGGCTAAACTTGCCAGCGATCATCAAAAGCCTGACGGCCTCACGGTGATTCCTGAGTCCTCAAAGGTAAGCTTCCTTCGCCCCCTGCCGGTGCGGGCGATCTATGGCGTAGGGAAGGTGACCGAGAAGGTTCTTCATGAGGCTGGGCTCTTTACTGTTGGCGATCTCCAAGATACCTCTCGAGATCTGCGGGCACTCGTGGGATCCTTTGGTGCCAAACTCAAGCAATTCGCGATGGGGGAGGATGACCGCCCATTGGAACTGGGGGAGGAGATCAAAAGCATTAGCGCCGAAGAAACCTTCCTGCAGGATACTGAGGATCGTCGAATCCTGCGAGCATGCTTGAAACTGCAGGCGGAGGAGATCGCTGAAAAGCTCACGCGACGCCGATTGGGCGCGCACACAGTCCAGGTCAAAGTGCGTTACAGCGATTTTGTCACTGTCTCACGCCAACTTACCGTCGAAGAGCCCTTGGTTACGGCCCGCGAGATCTACCGTTTGGGATGCTTCTTGCTCGGGCGGGAGAAACTCGTTCATCGTCCGCTTAGACTTCTCGGCCTAGGAGTTAGCCATCTGAGGGAGCCGAACGGAAAGCAGCTTTCCTTGACTCTATTGGAGCCGCCGGCCTCGAGGTTTGAGTAACCCGGCTCGGGGAGGCCAGCAGAAGGGTCTTCGGCGGCGTGAACCGAAAGCGGTGTTGCTCCCTCGTCTTCACCTCCAAAATGAAGACTAGACAAGTTGGACATGGCCGCTGTTTCTCACCTTGGGGTTAGGGGGCGCTACCCCTTCCTGTTGCCAACTCTGACCCACCTTCGATCTCACTGCTCTCGCGTCACCACCGTTGGAAAGGACTTAGCGAGAGAACCCGCCTTAACAACCCCGCCTTGTATCACAGCCAGGAACTTCTGGCGTTCCGTCAGGACGGAGATGTTCTTGAGGGGATCCCCATCGATCACCAGCACGTCCGCGAGCTTGCCTTTCGTTAGGGTGCCGAACTCATCCCCACGCCCCATGATCTCAGCGCCGGTCTGGGTGGCACACTTGATGACCTCGAGGGGCGTGAATCCCACGTCCTTTACGAAGAAGACCAGTTCCTTGGCGTAGTCGCCGTGAGGGTTCCAACCGAATCCATAATCGCCACCCATGCCCAGTCGGCCTCCGGCCTTCAGAATCCGTCGAGCGCTTTCGGCTCCGCCTTCGAGGGTTTCCTGGTGACCATCGATGACCGCCTGGGGCAGCCCGAACTCAGGGCCGCGGTCCACGCTCGCCTTCTCAAAATAGAGGGCGGGAATCACGGGTGTGTTCCTTTGGAGCAGGAGTTCCATGGCTTCATCGTCCATGAAGGTCCCATGCTCGATGGTGTCGTAGCCTGCTCGCAGCGCGTTCTTGATCCCCTCGGTGGCGCGGCAGTGGCCGGTCACCTTGAGCTTGTGATTGTGAGCGGTAGCCACGACGGCATGCATCTCCTCGAACGTCATGCATAGAGTGTGATGGTCGTTGACGTCGGGAGCCGCAGCATCCCCTGTTGGATAGGTCTTCACCCATTCGATGCCGTCCTTCACGAGCGCGCGCACCGCTTTGCGCGCGTCCTCCTGACCATTGATGATGAAGACCAATCCTTCCATTCCGATCTTCCGAAACTCCGGGTTCCAGTCCATCAGGCCGCCCGCCGAGCAGATCTCACGTCCGGACGAGGCGAGGCGGGGACCGGGGATCAGGTCGCCCTCGATCGCCTTCTTCAGCCAGACATCGACGTTGAAGAGGCAGCCGCCCGAGCGTGCGGCTGTGTAGCCGCATTCCAGCGCCAGACGACAATTGACCGAGGACAGCAGCGACACGTATTCGACAGGATACTTGATGTCGAGATCTTCCAAAGCCGCGATGTTGAAGTAGGTCGCATGGAAATGAGCTTCCACCAGGCCGGGCATGATCGTGCCGCCTCGGGCATCGATGCGTTCAGCATCGGCCGGAACCGTCGGCGCTAAGACAGCGGGACCCGCAAACTCGATGATTCCGTTTTGTATCACGAGAGCCGCGTCTGCCACGGGGGCTCCGCCTGTTCCATCCACCAATTGGCCGTGGGTGATGATGGTCGTTCCGGTCGCGGTTTTCATAGGCGAGTTCCCTTAAGATTTGGCCTCAGGATTGCTGAGTTGGTTGGTGTCGTGACGTGGTGTGGAGAGGTGTTAATGAGTTGAACTTTGTGATGGTTTTGTTGGATTCCAGTTATCTCTACAGGCGGCCTTGTGTTTCCGTCAAGCATCACCACCCCAAGCCTAGCTTTTGGAGTTCCCGCTGGAGCATCTTCAAGTCCCACACCTCCACCACCCCGCCGGTGCTGGCGATATATAGATGGTCGCCCCGGTCATCGAATACAAACCGGCCAACCGGCTGATTGTTGGGACTCTCCAAGATCGCCAAGTGCTCCCACGATGGCAATGACCAGAGTGCGATTTTTCCGAATCCATGACCCGTCGCGACCCAGCGGCCGTCGCTCGTAAAGGCCGCGCGTGTGTGCTGCGGACTGACAGCCCGGGTATCGAGCGTGCGTGCCAGAGTCCAATCATCTGTTCGCCAGACCTCATACCGTTCGCGGCCCACCACTAACCACCGGCCGTCCGGGCTGAACGAAACGCAATGCCCGGGTGTGGGGTGGGACAGCACGCGGGTGCGATCTTGGATGCGCCAGACGCTTAAGCCCTCCTCGCCGGTGATGGCCAGCCACTGGCCGTCGTGGCTGAGGCTCACCCAGGACAAGGGACCGGTGGTGAAATCCTGAGGGACGGGCGATAGGGATCCAGGATTCTCCAGAAGACGAACCTGCTGCGCACTGCCCATTTCAACGGCTAGTCTGCGCCCAGAGCCATCCAGGACGACTTCATTGTGCCATCCGGCAGGTAGCAATTCCGTCCCACGCGGGTCTACCGACCCATCGGCAGCGAGGCTCCAACGCACGACGCCCGGCTCACCTGCTCCGTAGATCCATCGGCCGTCCGGAGCGAACGCAAACGCGTTCCAGAGGCCGCTGGCAAAGACCTGACGGTTGGGGGAGTGCTGCAAGTCCCAGAGTCGGGCATGCCGTGAATCCCCGACCGCCAGCCATCGTCCGCCTGGTGAAATCGCGATTCCCAGGGCGCTGCCATGCGAATCGGGCGCTACAAACGTCGAGAAGGCTCCCGGCCTCAGTATGAAGAACGTGTCCTTGTCATCTTGGGACAAGGGACCGAATACCCACGGGTCCGTGGCGGACCAGGACAGCAGCGGTACCCGGTCCGACTGCCAAGCCCGGCCGCCGCGAGCCACGGGCTGGCCGCCCACCGTCTCGAGGACGGTAATCAGCCGATCATCGCTGACGGTCGCCAGGTGCCGTCCGTCTTCACTGAACGCGACCTGCCACAAGTTGGCTCCGGTTCCGTGGAAAACATGTCGAGCATTGCCAGTGCGGGTCTCCCAAACGATGGTCGCCCCGCCGCGCTCGGCTGCGGCAAGGAGTTCGCCGTCGCGGCTCAGGGACATCGCCCAGATGCAGTTCGCCATGCCGGCTGACAGTTCGCGTTCGACCGACCCGTCGCTGCTCCGGTGAATGCGTACCGAATAAGGAAACATCGTGTCGTTCAGAGACGAGCTGGGGGCTATCGCGCACCGGGAACCATCGCCACTGAACCGCATTTTGACCGAGACGTTGGGGAAGCTGACACGGAAGCGTACCCGTTCGCTGGAGGTCTCGCGCACTTCTGCCGACACGACATCGGGCGATACGCGGGTCCAATAGGCTGCCAGCTTTCCATCCTCGCTCAGGTCCTCCGCGGTGCCCGGGAGTTCGGACACCAACCGGGCCTCCAGCCGGCTCAGATCCCAGAGTTGCCAGCGATCCTGATCTGGGAGTTGCGCCGCCAGCCAGCGACCGTTGCGGCTGATGCGGGTGGGGACTCCTTGGGCCTGGGTTGTCGAAACCACCGCTCCATCGCGTCCATGTGTTACCCGCCAGCCGGCGTTGCCAGGCGCGCGCCAGGCCAAAAATGTGTGCCCGGACGCCACGGCCGCCAGGGTGCAGTCCTTTGGCCCCGCGGGATGCGCATATTGGTGCATGGAGGGGAGAGCCAATGCCGCGATCGCTTCCGAACGCCTCTGCAGTCTCATCTCGGCGCCTTCGCCTGGGGCACCGGCAGCCAGCACGCGATCCAGCGCTTGCTGCCGAAATCGAGGCTGCCGGGCTCGACGCAGTCCTTCGGCTTCGGCGAGCTGGCTCTGGCGCAGGCTCGCCTCCGCCCGATCGCGGGAGGCGATGGCAACCCTTTCCGCTTCCCGGATGTGCATGACTGCCACCATGGATCCCACGGTGAGAACCACGACCAGTGCCACCACCACTGTCAATAGTCCGGCAACGGCTGGATGCCTAAGACACCAGTTCCAGATCCATTCCATCGCGCCAGCTTCACGAGCCCGCACGGTCTCGCCGCGAATGAAGCGTCCGAGGTCGATGGCGAACTCTCGAGCCGTCGCATAGCGATCTTCAGGCGAACGCGACATGGCCTTGTCGCAGATTGCCCGCAGGTCACCCGGGGGCAGAGGAACGAAGTCGGTCAAGGGGCGGGGTGGCTCATCGGACACCCGGCGTAGCAAAGCGGGGAGGTGATCGTCGCAGTGTGGAGGCCGGCCGCTGAGCAATTCGTAGAGAACCGCTCCGAGGCTGTAGATATCGCTGCTGGTGGTTGCGGTTCGTGCCCGCCCGGAAGCCAGCTCGGGTGCCAGGTAGTTGGGCGTGCCCAGAACCTGGTTGTGCAAGGTGAGCGCCAAGTCCTCGGGAGATTGGCCTTTGGCGAGTCCGAAGTCGGCCAGGTACGCCTGGCCGGTGGCATCAAAGAGGATGTTGGCCGGCTTAACATCGCGGTGGAGAATGCCGCGCTCGTGGGCGTGTGCCAGCGCTCCCGCCAATTTTGCGACCAGCTCCGCCACCGAGATCCACTGACCCACGAGCTCCGCTAGGCGTTCAGCGAGCGATCCGCCGGTCGCCAGTTTCATCGTGAACCAGGGGAGGCCATCCTGCTCGCCGACGGTGTATACCGGCAGGATGGCTGGATGCTCCAGGCAAGCGATCGCCTTCACCTCTCGACGAAAACGTTCGCTGACCTCTGGATGCTCCAACCAGCGTGGCAACAGGATCTTCAGGGCGACAGTTCGTGCCGGCTCCAGCTGCTCCGCCGCGTAGACAATCCCCATCCCCCCTCGGGCCAGTTCCTCGCCGACCACATGACCCGGGATGCGCAGAACTTCGCTATTGAAAGCCGTGGCGGCCTCGACGGCTGCCGTGAAGAAACAAGCCGGGCATACACCTTCGAATCGTCCCGTCGGGATAGGCTGGCGGCACTCTGGACAGAGTTGCGTCATGACTCTGCGGCCGGTTGAGGAACCTCCGCGCTGGGTGTCAAAATTTGGGTTCCGCTCGTGGCGACCTGTAAAGCGCGTCCGAGGTAGCGAATCTCATCGTCCAAGTCCTCTGGCGAGGAAACCGTGATCATGAGTTCCCTCCGGAGGGCTTCGCGGCAGCGGTTTCGCAGCCGGTGGATTTCTGCGCGGGCGGAAGCTTCGCTGATGCCCATGGCCTCGGCCGCAGCTGACATCGAAGGAACCGTCGAACTGCCCGGAAGAAAACCCTTCCACAGGGTCCAGGCGGGCTCCCCTCGCTTCGCAACGAACTCGCGCCCCACGGCGTCAATTGCCCGCTGCATGGTCGTCATCGCCCACTCACGGTCCAGCAGTTCGCTAAGCGGGCTCGGTGTCGAGGCCAGGCCGTCCGTGTTCTCCTCCAGCGACAGATCCTCCGACTCTCCGCCTCGTTTGTCCGCCGTGGCCCGCTTCTGTTCGTCTCTCAGGAAACGCCAGAGAACCGTTAGGAGAAACGTGCGGAATCGCCCACGGCTGCGGTTCACTTTACGGAGCGTCGAATTCTCCAGAAGGTATAGGAAGAAGGACTGGGTGCGGTCTCGCGCACCCTCGGGATTCGTCCCGCGGCTGCAGATCACCGTAAAGACCGGCTGCCAATACCTACGGCACAGCTCGTCCATAGCCTGACGAGCAGACTGGTCGCCATGAGCCGTGGCCAGCGCGAGGGCTGACCACTCCGTTTCAGGAAATGCCATGACAGCAAGATATCGAGGGTCAACGGGTTTCCAACCAGTATTTATTATCCGAAAGTGGGGTTGCCAACCGATCCGATTTAGGCCTACAGAAAGCTGCCCTGCGTCCCCGACCGGGTGCGCTGCAGGCCCAGTTTCTGGTAACTGAGGTCGGTGGCGACACGTCCTTGGGGAGTGCGATTGAGATAGCCTTCCATAATGAGATAAGGCTCATGCACCTCCTCCAGCGTATCCGACTCCTCCCCCACTGCCACGGCCAGCGAGTTGACCCCCACCGGGCCTCCTCCGAACTTCACGATGATGGTCTCAAGAATGCGCTTGTCCATCTCATCGAGCCCGTTTTCGTCGATCTCGAGGATGGCCAGCGCCCGGTCGGCGGTGTCGTGGGTCACTCGTCCATCGCCTCGGACCTGTGCGTAATCGCGCACGCGACGGAGCAGGTTGTTGGCAATTCGGGGAGTGCCTCGGCTGCGACGCGCAATCTCCATGGCTCCGGATTCTTCCATTTCCACGTTGAGCAGCCGAGCCGCACGAACGACGATCTTTTGCAGCTGATCGGCTTGATAGTAATCCAAGCGCTCGCGCACCGGGAAGCGGGTGAGCAGGGGGGAGCTCAGCAACCCGCTGCGGGTGGTCGCGCCGATCAGGGTGAAACGGGGCAGGTTGAGGCGGACGCTTCGTGCGTTGGGACCCTGGTCAATGATGATGTCGAGTTTGAAGTCCTCCATCGCGGGATAGAGATACTCCTCGATGGTCTTTTGGAGGCGATGGATCTCATCGATAAACAAGACATCACCCTCTTCCAAATTGGTCAGTAGCCCGGCCAGGTCGCCGGCCTTCTCAATCGTCGGTCCGCTGGTGGACTTGAGGCTGCCACCCATGGCCTTCGCCAGGATGTTGGCGATGGTGGTCTTGCCGAGTCCAGGCGGCCCGCTGAGCAGAATGTGGTCGAGAGGGTCTCCTCGGCGCTTCGCGGCCTCGACGGCGATCTCCAGTCGTTCCTTGACTTTGGCTTGCCCGGTGAAGTCGGTGAATAACGAAGGGCGCAGCGTGACCTCCAGGGCGGGGTCGGGCTTCGTCAGAACGTCACTGATAATTCGGTCAGGCACGGGCCCAGCATGCGCAGGCTTTCCCGAAAACTCAAAGTGAAACGATCGCGGACCGTGACCCTAGAGCATGCCCTCCCCACGGTGAACTGGGATATCCCAATTTTTGCCCGCGGATCACACAGAACACACGGATGAGACCCTGAAACGAGGGCGCTGGAATGGCTGCCCCTTTCCTAGTTTCTTTCCCATTCCGTGTGGTTCTCGTGATCCGTGGGCAATCAATCGGCTTTTCCGCCGCGCTGCTTGTTTACTCCGCGGTTCCGCGGACGACCATGACGGGGCGGCGGGTCTGTTTCATGACGGCTTGGGCCACCGAACCAAACAAGGCCTGACTCAGGCCGGACTTGCCATGGCTACTCAGGCAGATGACGTCGGCTCCGAAGCGTTCCGCGGCTTGATGGATCGCCAAGGCAGGCTCACTGCTGGCGACCAGCTCTATTTCCGTCAAAATGCCCCGACCGGCGGATGCCTCAGGAATGAGTGTCCGGATAGTCGCCGCGATATCCTTAGTGGCCGCATCGCAGAGTTGGGATTCCGGATCTTTGCCCGGACTGGGTGGCATCGCATGCACGATCTGCACCGTGCCTCCGCGCTCGAGCAGGCTATAGGCATAGGCCACTGCCCGGTTTCCCAGCTCCGAGAGATCGGTGGACACGAGCACACGATCGAGCTTGGGGATGGAGCGTCCCGTGCTGCTGCGGGGACGGGTGGGGACGATGGCTACATTCATCGGAGCGTGATGCAGGATGCCTCGTGAAACCGATCCCAGTCGTAACCGGCTCAGTCCTTGCCTCTGATGGCTTCCTACCACCAGCAAATCAATCTTCTCGTCGTGCGCCAGCTCGAGCAAGTGATGGTCCGTGCGGCCCCAGCCTGGAATCACGCGGAGTGTCACGGGCAGATCTCCAAAGACCTCGCTGACCCGCTCTCCGAGGTCGCGCTCGAGCACCTGTCGGACCAAGGGTGGGTTCTCGGTTAAGGACATCGAACCGCTCAGTCCTAACCGCTCGGCTTCTTCCGGCGGCCAGTTTACATGAGCAGCGATGACGGTGCATTTCGCCAATTCGGAGAGTTCCTTGACCCATTGCAGCGCGGTGAGGCTGCTTTCGGAGAAGTCGATGGCTACCATGACTCGGAGGGTCGTTTGTCCTCCGGCCCAGTTCAGCAGATCGGCTGAACGTCGGACGACGAGCGTGGGAACTGCCGCGGTCTCGGCCGTCCGCTCAGCGACGCTGCCGACCAGTAATCGGCTCGGGGCGATCTGCCCGAGTGAAGAAACCACGACCAAGCTCGCCTGTTCGCGTTCCGCCAAGGTGGTTAAGGCGCGCGCGGCCGAACCAACAACGATTTCATCCACCAATTCGCAACCCGTTGGTTGCAAACGGACGCGCTCTTGGTCGAGCCGTTCGCGTCCCCGCTGGCTCAGGGTTTGCAGAATATCGGGATACGAGCTGCTCAGGCCCGAGTCGTCAATCGCGTGCACCAAAAAGAGGCGCGAGCCAATTCTTTTGGCGAGCGCGGCTGCGACCTGAGTAGCCTCGGCAGCTTGAATGGAGAAATCGGTCCCGCAGAGAATGGTTGGTTTGCCAATGGGGTTCATGCTCATCGTAAGGGTAACAGGTTTATTCGTCCCCCCGTCGAGCTAAAATCGTCGTACTCCCGGCGGGTTCGTCTTTGTCTTTGTCTTTGTCTTCTCGTAACCGTAATCGTAATCGGTGGTAGGTGTCAGTGGTCAGTGGTCAGTGGTCAGTGGTCAGAACTCGTCACTCGTCACTCATCACTCATCACTCATCACTCAATTATCCGCTTTTTTGCCCTTATGGTAAATTACCCAGAATACCAAACCAACCATGCCTGCCCCTCCGACCACGTTGCCGAGGGTCACGGGGATGAGGTTCTGAAGGAATCCGTTTAGGTTCAGAGTTTCCATGCCTGGGCCGGAAGAGGACGGGTCGCGGAGGAGGATTCCGAGGGGAATGAAGTACATGTTGGCGATGCAATGCTCAAACCCGGCGGCGACGAAGGCCGTGACGGGGAGCACGATGGCCAGGATCTTGTCGGTAACATTCCGCCCGGCCATAGCGATCCAAACGGCCAGGCAGACCAGCAGATTACACAGCATTCCTTTGAAAAAGGCTTCGGCGAAGGGCATGGCAGTTTTCGTAGCCGCGATGAGCACTGCGGTCTTGCCTACCGCTCCGTGGTTCAGGTTGGCATGATTCGAAAGCTGGACCAACCAGGCTAGGCCTGCTGCTCCGGCCAGGTTAGCCGCGTAAACGATCCCCAGGTTCCGTAGGAGATGAGCGGTAGAGATGCGTCGGGAGACCCAGGACATCACGAGAAGGTTATTCCCGGTAAAAAGCTCCGCTCCGGCCAGCACCACGAGGATGAGTCCCAGCGAGAACATCAAGCCACCCAGAAGTCGCTGGGCGGCAAAGCTCAAAGCCGGGTCACTCACCACCAGGGTGAAGCCGAGCGCCCCGAGCCCGATAAAACCCCCAGCGAGAACCCCGAGGGCCGTCATCGATAGCCAGGGCAGGTGCGCCTTGGCGACTCCGACGTTTTCCACACGTTCGGCAATCTCACGGGGCGAGTAGCAGTCGGATCCAAAAAGTTCAGCCATGATGCGTCTCCGTTTAAGCCTGGGGTGAACGGATCCTTTCCGCCTCCCGTCCGTTGTTGAGCTCCTACCCAATCTTGATGCAACCCTTGTCCACCCCTTGCCAACAACCGTGCAGCCTCCATGTTAGCCAGGTCTCATCTTGATTGCAGGCTGATGTTCGGCTGTGTGCGCGAACACCCCTTGAGTGAAACGGCTCAACGAAAGGCTGATGCTTATGAACGATAATATTACGGATATGAACACGGATCGTGTGATCGCAGACCTCAAGCGGATCGTCCGCGACTCTGAAGCTTTGCTGCGTGACTCAGCCGATGTGCTGGACGACAAGGGTCGCGAGGTTCGGGAACGACTGACGGAGGCGATCGACGCCGCCAAGGTGACGTGCCGACGATTGGAGGAGCGTGCCCTGGAAGGGGTGCGGGCGACCGACCGAGTGATCCGGGAGCACCCGTATCAATCGATCGGGATTGCGGCCGCTGTGGGGATTTTGATCGGCGTGCTCGTGGCGCGAAAGTGATGTCATGAGCGAGTCCGACTCAACAGCGCCAGGAATCATTGCCTCCCTGAGGCGGGTTCTCGACAGCTCCCTCGAAATCGCCAGCGACCGGATCGAGTTGTTTGGAGTGGAGCTGCGTGAGGAGCAGTATCGCTTGGTAGAAGCGATACTGTTGGCGGCAACGCTGGTGGCGGTAGGCATGCTCACGATGACGCTGCTGACCTTGTTGGTGGTGATTTACTTTTGGGAGACTGCCCGCATTCCTGCGGTGGTCATTCTGATGGTAATCTACATCGGCGCAGGGGTGATGATCTGGCGGCGGCTCAGTTACCGACTCAAATCAGCGACTCCGTTCTCCGGAACCCTCAGCGAATTGAAAAAGGATCGCGAATGTTTGGGAATCAAGGACTAGAGGAACTCCGGCGTCGCAAGCAGGAGCTGATTGCGACGGGCGCTCAGAAGCGGGCTCGGCTGGCCAGAGAGTGTCGCCAGCTGGAGCCGGCATTGTCGTGGGTGGACACGCTTTCCCGACTGGCCCGCCAAGCCGCCCCGGTTTTCTCCGCAGCGGCCCCGTTGATTGGCGGCTGGTGGGCAAAATCCCACCTGGGCGGAGGATTGGTTACGAAACTCAGGCAGGCTACGGGCTTGTTCCGCGGGATCCGCTCCTTCTACCGAGGGTTCATGCGAAAGTGAGTTGAGGTGTAGCGGAAGGACACGGACGGATGTGTTGAACCGCTATGGTCGCAAAGGACGCGATGTCCGAGAGCAGAAGGGGCGTTCTGCTTGGGAATACTGGTGCCTCCTGACTTTACACCGCAGAGACGGGAAGGGCGCAGAGGTTTCTGGAATGGACCAATTCTCTGATGATAGCCGCAAGGACTCTCGGTCTCTGCTCTCCCCATACTACTCACCTGCACCTAGTCTTCTCGGCGCTCTTCCCGTCTCTGCGGTGCAAAGTAGGGTCTGCTCTGTCTCCGAGGAGCCTGCGGCCCTCGCGACTCCAAGCCTTGAGACCATTCCCACGACAGACCTAACCCAACAACAGGGATCGCCCATTACGGTTTTTTTGTAGTGAGAATCATAGTGTGCGGAGTTGGAGAAAGTGCTTTATGAACATCTCGATTGCACCCAAACTGGAAGACAAGATTCTCGAGGGGATATTGATGAACTGGACCTCGAGCCTATGATGACTCACAACCTGGTTCTTCATTCGCCACGCCGGTGCCTGGGGGGCCTGTTTGGCTTAGCACTTAATCTGCTCTGCGCAGGAAACTCGTCGGCGCAAGGTTACGTGGGCTATCAGAATGCTTTGGGCCTCGCAGATCGACCCATTTACGGTGTTGATCCTGCGGCTCCTCACCTCGAGGTGCATGGGAATGATCGATCCCTCTACACCAATCGTTCGCCCCTGAACGGTGCATCCTATTACGCCGAGTTGTGGTATTCGCCCGAGAGATTTGCTGGGCCTGAGTCTCTAACCCCTGTTCCAGGTTCTCTTGTTACCTTTCGACACTCTGGCCTGTTCAACGGGATTTCCCGGCTGACTATTCCTGACACCTTTGGTGGTGATAGGGTGACGTTTCAAATGAGAGCTTGGGACAACCGAAATGGTAGACTCTCAAGTTGGGAGCAGGTAATTGGAGATCCTACAATTCCACGCGGTGTATCTAACCTCATCTTCGATTGGGAACTTGATGGGGTTGATGCGAATGGTGGTTTTCATTTGGGCTCCGGAATCATAGGAATCGGGATGGAGTCTTTTGCACTCTCTGTCGTGCCGGAACCATCCGGTTTGGTTCTGGCTGGGTTTTTGGGGCTCGCGTTCTTGTTGTGTAAGCCCAACTCAGGGTGGATCTGCCCCACAGCTCGATGATAGCTTGCTCAACCCGTGAAAACTTTAGTGCTCTTCATCTTCACGATTCTGCTGCACACTTCGTGGGGCGTTCTTGGTCAAGGGTCGTTGACCTACTCCAATGTTCGCATGAGTCGAGAAGCCTTTGTTTTCCAGCCTCACCCCGATGCCCCCGATAAGCAGATCGTGAGCAGCTCGGTATCGGATTTCGCAGGCAGCCAGATCGTAACAGGGGATGGTTTTTACGCGGAACTTTGGTGGGCTCCTCGGGCAGTGGCAGAGGAGACGGATCTTTCGCCTCATGAGCTTACTAAAGTGACGTTCAGAGCTGATGGTCGGATTAACGGAAGAGCTAAGCTGGACTTCCCTGATACCTATGGAGGTGATTTTATTACCATGCAATTACGTGTCTGGGACAATAGAGGTGGCACTGTGGAGTCTTGGGCGGAAGCACTGGCAGACCCAGGGATTCCCAGGGGAAAGTCAAACCTGATCACTTCCTGGGAGCTGTCAGGTGTGGATGCTCTTGGTCAACCCCATCTGGGGAACGGCAGCCTGGGCTATGGACTCAAGATGTTTAATCTTTTCCTAATACCGGAACCTAACTGCGCCACGTTGCTTTGGATGGGTCTTGCATCGATGGGGCTTCTGGGAGCGATGGGGAGTCGGAGCTCAAAAGGCTGTCGTACCATGTCATCTGCTGGTAACGTTGGGAACGTCCGAGGACGGACCTCTCGACAATTGTAGCGTGGGCCGTGTCGGCCCATAGGGCGGGGAGGCGTCCGAGGACGGACGTCGCTACATTAGACATCGTAGAAGCATCGAGATTGGGCACTTCGCTTCGGGTTCTTCTTCGCGTGGTTCGCGTGGTTAGCGGGACTCCAAATCCACGCTTGCCCATCCCTTACGTCATACACTCGATCTCGATCACCTCGCCGCAGCCGCATCGCACCGTGATCCCAACCACTCGGTCGCCCTCCTTTTTGAGCTCGATGGACGCTTCGCCGCGTGGGTGGTGATGCGCCGCGTGAGCGTGCGCGCCAGGGGAGGCAGGAGCTGGAGCAGACGAATGGTCGGCCGGCGGCAGAACTTTGGGGACGAATGCCTTTTGGACCTTAGGCAGGCTGTTCGCGGTCAAGGGAACGAAAGGAGATTTCATGAGCCGCGAATTTTGAGCATGACGGTTACCCGGCGATTGGTCTCATCCTGAGGAGTGATACCAGCCAACGGTTCGGTATCGGCAAAACCCGCGACTTTGCGAATCTGAGTGTTCTTGACGCCATGCTGGGTCAGAACCTCCCGGCTGGCGTTGGCACGATCCGCCGACAGGCGCCAAGGGTCGGCGTTGTTCTCAGTCGAAGAACCCTTCTTTTCCGTATGCCCCTCGAGTTCGATGTTGAAGCTGGTGTAGCGCGAGATATCCCACGCCAGGGTGCTAAAAATCCATTTGCCGTAATCCGTGAAACTGTCGCTGTCGCCCTTGAAGACCGGCTTGGTGCCGCGGTCAAACACACTAATGCGCAATCCTTCAGGGGACATCTCGAGCTTGACCACTTCTTCCTCAGGATTGGAATCTTGGTCTTGGAGCTGTTTGGACAAGTCCTGCATCAGGCGGCGGAGCATGGTGAGCTCCACGGCCGACGCCGAATCGAAGTTCCCACTTTCGGAACGAACCGCCTGGGTTTCCTTGCTGGGAATGATGCCGACCGATTCCTTGGTGAGGGAGGCGAAGGGATTTCGGAAGGCGCGCTCCACGGATTCCTTGATCTTTTGGTCCTGCGAGACCAGCCAGAGCACCAGGAATAGCGCCATCATCGCAGTGACGAAGTCTGCGTAAGCTACTTTCCATGATCCACCAGCGCCAGCCATAGGGTGTCAGTCCGAATCAACCTTTGGGAGCCGTGTTCAAGTTCTTCATCATCGCTTCCAGTTCGTCGGCCGTCGGCTTTACCGAATGACCCAAACCGCGGCGGGCCACTTCCACCGCCATGATGGGAGCCATGCCGTTGGCGAAGCTGACGACGGAGAGGGCGATGCACTTGGTGTAAGCATGGTGCTCCTCGGCCATAATCTCCATATTCGTCGCCAGCGGATTGAGGAAGCCGTAGGATACAAGAATCCCCAAGAACGTCCCGACCAGCGCGGCGGCGACGTGATGTCCGATCGCTTCGGGCGGGCCGCCGATCGAGGCCATCGTGATGATAATGCCCAACACGGCCGCGACGATCCCGAATCCGGGCATCGCGTCCGCTGTTTTGGTCAAGACAGCGATAGGAATGTGATCCTCGTGGCCAGCCTTGTCGATTTCGGCGTCGAGCAGGGACTTCAGCTGATCCGGCTTGATCTTCCCGTCGATGATGGGTTTGAGGCCGCCGACCAAGAACTCGACGGCATGATGATTCTTAACGAACGAGGGGTACTTGCTCAGGATGCTGGAGGACTCCGGCTTCATCACATGTTCTTCCAGGGCGATCATGCCGTTCCGTCGGCCGAGCATGAATAGCTCATAGAGCAGCTTCAGCAGGTCTTCGTAAGCTGCCTTTCCGTAAGGGGATCCCTTGAGGCATCCGAGCGCCATCTTGAACATGGAGATCAGCACATCCTTGGGGGCCATGATGACCATGGCGCCGAAGGCGGCACCGCAGATCACCACGACTTCGGAAGTCTGCCACAGGGATCCGGGACTGCCGCCGGCCATCAGGAACCCCCCGATGACCGAGCCAATCACGATGATACTGCCGATGATGACAAACATGTGCGAACGTGACCGAAATTGTCAGACACCAAGACTCGGCCGGAGCGAACCGGCCGAGCTGAAATCAGGCCGCCATCTGCTCCAGCTTGCGTTGGTCGAGCTTGTTGATGGCTGAGCGGATCGAGAGGATGGCCTTGGCGTGGATCTGGCAGATCCGCGACTCGGTGAGCCCGAAGACTTCGGCGATTTCGCGCAGGCGCAGATCTTCAAAGTAGTAGAGGGCGAGTACTTTCCGTTGCATATCCGGGAGCGTTTCCAGGCGCTTGGCGATGAGCCGCGCGAGCTCCCGACGCGAGACATCCTCGCCCGGCTCCTCCTGGCGGGGATCCGCGATGGTCTCGTTCTGTCCCGTTCCGTCGTCCACATCGTAGTGGGTGGCCGCATCCAGGCTGACGAACGTTGCGGGGCGAATTTCCTCCAGCAGTTGATAGTATTCTTGGAGATTGATCTTGAGTCCCTCGGCCATCTCCGCGTCGGTGGGCAGTCGTCCGTTTTTTTGCTCGAGCTGACGCATGACCCCCTCCACCTCGCGAGCCTTGACGTGCACGGAGCGGGGAACCCAATCCATGCGGCGCAATTCATCGAGCACGGAACCGCGGATGCGCAAGCGGGCATAGCCTTCGAAAACGGTGCCCATTTTGGGATCGAACTGGCGGACCGCATTTAGCAATCCGACCATTCCGGCGCTATAGAGATCCTCGATGTCCACGTGGGGCGGGAGCGTCATGGCCAGCCGGCCAACCACGGTCTTGACCAGGGGCAAGTACTGCTGGATCAATTCATTTTCAACCGAGCGATCGGCGCCGGGTTTGCGATACCGCTGCCAGAGGCTGGCTTGGATCGCGCGGGGTTCGGTCAGGGCCACAGGTTCTTGAGGTTGGGTGGATGGAGATTTCATGGTTTATGCGTGGCGGCATTCGGTCGTTCCGTCGCGACGGTCCCTTCGGCGGCGGCTTTTTGCTCGGCTTTGAGTCGGGCTTCCAACCAGCGTTGGCGGTTTGCCTCCTGCAAACTTCTCAGCCATTGATGGCTCCACCAGCGGAGCAGCCATCCGGTGATCAGCGCGGCCACACAGGCCCGCCCCAAAATCCCCGGCCAGTATCCTTCCTGACTCAGTCCGATACCTAAGCTCACAGTGAACCCGATTAGGCCTCCGAGAATCATCATGAGCTTCATACCTTTGCGGCACGGTGGGATGTCTAGCAGGTGATTTGCCAACTCTGTGGCAATCACCGGTTAGGCACCGATTTAGGGTCGATGACCGCCTAACCATCGGTCATTCAACAGATCGGGTGTGGCTTCGAGGAATTCGCCGGGAATATTGGGCCCGGCACTCAGGAAACGCAGTGGAAGTGGCGTTTCCAGCACCAGATTCCAGAGTTTAGCCCATCGGTTTTCCTCGTCTAAGTGGGTCACCATCAGTCCGGTGATGGGAAGGGAAGAAAATGCCCTGGCCTGGGAAAGAAGGACCGAGACCTCATAGGCACCGTTGAGGACCAAATGGACATCTGCGCCGGTAAATTTGTCCAATGCCCGGCGCAATTCGCCTATGGCAGGACGATCCCGCCAGTCGACACCGGGTACATCGACCAGACGCCATTCCTCTGAAGTGGAATTTGAGAGCCCGGCGACGGTGCGCTCCACCGGAACTCCGAGGATCTCGGCATGAACGTCGAGCGTCTCGGCGGTATTGGCCGTCACGCCGTCGATTCGGAAGACCCGTACTGGATTGCCCTCGGTGAGCGCCAGCTTGGTCAGCCATTTGCAGAGCAGTGTGGTTTTTCCAGCTCCCGCCGCCCCGATCAAAATTTGTGGACGCTTGCGCATGATCGGGCCGGAAACTGTCCAGAGCTGGCGCAGGGTCTCCTTGAGCACCACGATCTCCTCGGGAAGGCTCCGCGGGGGTTCGCTTCCGTGCCGCGTTTCGATATCGTCCAGCAGCCGTTGGGCGGTGATTGGACTCAGCCCGGCCGTGCCGAGCAGGCTTGAGATTCGCCAGCGACTTTTTCGAAGTCCTGGAACCGGCCAGACCCGCTCGCCTTGACTGGCTGGAGTGTACGAATCCAGGTGGGAGTCGGCGGATGACCTTCCCGATCCCGGCATGGCAGGTTGGCTGGGCAGGGGCGCAGCCATCGCGGGCGGGGGGATGAAACCGGAAGTGGGTGCCTTTGCGTGGAACAACCCCGGTGGGCACGCGAGCACCTCGATGTGCGGCTTGCGCCAGAGGCGCGCCAATCCGTGGACTGGGAGCTGACGGACATTGAGAACCACGGCCTCGGGCCCCATCTCCGCTTGAATCCTGGCGAAGGCCTCCGCAGCGGTGCGTGCAACAAAGGGAATGATTTCCATGCGATTCCTGGAGTGAGGTGGTGGCGACGGGGTTGGTTTAGGCGGCTTGAGCAGTTTCGGCGAGAGCCGGCACCACGGCGGTGTTCAGCACGTCAACCTTGGAGGGGACTTCCGCGTAGGAGACCACTGCCAGGTCGGAGAAGGTCGCTTCAAAGAAGCGACGGAAAGCGAGACGAATGCTTGGCGCGCAGAGAACGACGGGAGGGTATCCGGCCGCGAGCAATTGCTGAAGCTGTCGGGACAGCGATTCGACGATGTGCTTGGCCAGTCTTGGCTCGAGCGCCAGAGTGATCTCATTGGGGGTATGTCGGACGAACTGAGCGATTTGTTGTTCCAAACGCGGGTCCAGGGTGATGGCGCGCATCCGATTGGGCTCTATTTGGTAGGGGCGAGTGATCTGGGCACCCAGCACTCGACGAGCCTGCTCGGACAGTTCGTCAGGGTTCTTGGTCACGGAGGCGTAGTCGCTGACCTTTTCGAGGATGCCGGCCAGGTTGCGGATGGAGATGCCTTCGGCCAGGAGGTTTTGCAGGATCCGCTGAACCTGGCCTACATTCATCTGGGCCGGGATCAACTCGTTGACAACCGTGGCATGGGTCTGTTTGAGGTTGTCGAGGAGGACCTGCACATCCTGGCGACTGAGAATCTCGTGGCAATGGCGTTTGAGCGCCTCGGAGAGATGCGTCACCAGCACCGAGGCCGCATCGACGATGGAATATCCAGCAAGTTCGGCCGTTTTTCGTTCACCTTCCGTGATCCAGGTGGCGGGCAGCTGAAACACCGGTTCCACGGTGGGAACTCCCTTGAGCGAGACCTTGCTTTGGGTGGCATTCATGGCCAGGAGGTAGCCGGGCATCAGCTCTCCTTTGGCGATGATCATTCCCTTCAGGATGAATCGGTATTCGTTCGACGCCAGTTGCAGATTGTCCCGCAGGCGGATGGGCGGGATGATCACACCCATCTCTTGGGCGAAGGTGCGTCTGACACCCGTGACGCGCTCGAGCAAATCCCCCCGCTTGCGGACATCGGCCAAACTGACGAGCGCGTATCCCAGCTCAATTTGGAATGAATCGAGTTGCAGCAGCGTTTCCAACTTTTCTCCACTGCCGCCCGGCTTGGGAACCGGGGAGCCGGCCGCGCCAGGTTCCGCTGTGCCTGGTGCCCCGGCAGATTTGCTGGCGGGCGACTTGGGGTCGTCCTGACCGGCGGCCGCAGGGATCGCTTGCAGCAGCGGGCCCCAGCGCTGCATGGCGTAGCTAAGGGATCCGGTGATGACGGCTAGGACTAGGAACGGGAACGTCGGCAGGCCGGGCACCAGCGACAGCAGGCCTAGCATGGTGCTGAGAATCACCAATGCTCGAGGTGAGAAGAGGAGTTGAGTTCCTAGCTCGTGGCCGAGATCCGTCTTGGCAGCCGCTCGGGTGACCAGGATGGCGGCGGCGGTCGAAGTAATCAGCGCCGGCACCTGTGACACCAGACCGTCGCCAATCGACAAGAGGGTGTATTGCTTCAGCGCCTCCGCCAGCGGCAGGTCGCGTTGGGCGACGCCCACGGCAAAACCGCCGATCAAATTCACCAGCGTGATCAGGATCGCCGCGATGGCATCGCCGCGAACGAACTTGCTGGCACCGTCCATTGCCCCATAGAAGTCAGCTTCTTGTTCGACCCGACGTCGGCGTCGGCGCGCTTCGCCTTCATCGATCAAACCGGCGTTCAGTTCGGCGTCGATAGCCATTTGTTTGCCGGGCAACGCATCCAACGTGAAGCGTGCTGCCACTTCAGCGATACGGCCGGCGCCCTTGGTGATGACGACGAAATTGATCAGGACCAGGATGATAAACACCACCAATCCCACCACGAAGTTGCCACCCACGGCAAAATTGCCGAAAGCTTCGATGATGTGTCCGGCGAAGCCATCGAGGAGAATCAGACGCGTTGACGCGACGTTTAAGCCCAGGCGGAACAGGGTGGTAATCAGCAGCAGCGTCGGGAATGCCGTAAAATCCGAGGGCTCTCGCAAGTAGAGAATGACCAAGACGGTCAAGAGGGATAGCGCGATGCTTACCGCCAACAGCAGGTCTAACACTATGGATGGCACCGGGAACACCAGGAGCATCAGGGTGCCGAACAGTCCGACAATGAACCAGAGGTCGGCCTGGCGGAGAAGACGAACGATGCTTGAGTTAGTGGCGGCCATGTTATGGTTGCGGACGGTTCTGCTCGGCGAAATAGCGATAACGGTTCACCCGGTAGACATAGGCGAGCAGTTCCGCCACGGCGGCGTAGAATTGAGCAGGAATTTCGCCACCCACCTTCGCGTGCCGAAACAACATCCGCGCCAAGGGCTTGTTTTCGATGATCGGGACCTGATGCTGTTTAGCTATCTCTCGAATTTTCAACGCGTTGAGGCGTGACCCCTTCGCGATGACCATAGGGGCCTTCATCGTTTTGCGGTCATAGCGCAGAGCGACCGCCAAGTGGGTGGGGTTGGTGACCACCAAATCAGCCTTGGGCACATCCAAGAGCATCTGGCGTTGGCTCACCTTTTGGCGACGTTTCCGTTGGGCGGCTTTGACTTGCGGGTTACCTTCACTGCTCTTCTGCTCCTCTTCGAACTCCTGCCGTGTCATCATCATGTCCTGACGGTGTTTCCAGAGTTGGTAGCCGTAGTCCACTGACGCGATGAAGGACAGGGCAACACTTACCCGGAGGATGATGCTGAAGGCAGTTTCTCCAAGGAACTCGGCAATTCTTGCCGTTGTGACCGCGGTGGAGAAGATTGGGTCGGCGATGATTTTGTTGATCTGCCCGTAGGTCAGGCATCCGATCACACTGAGCTTCACGATGGCGATCAGGGTGGGGACGGCTGCCTGGGTGGAGAACATGCGTGAAAACCCGTTCATGGGGTTAACTCGTTCCCAATCGAAACGAAGCACTTCAGAAAAGGTCTGAAACCGACTTTGCAAACCTCCGGCCAGGAGTCCTCCGCCGATGATGGCGAGAAGCAGCGAGGCGATCGAACTTAGGAAATAAAGCCCCGCTGAGAATAAGTCCTTTTGCAGTCCTTCTTGGGTGAGCGGGAAATCGTGGAGGTGATTGAGCATTCCCGTCATCGAAAACATCATCCCCCGCCACAGTTCATGGCCGCCGAAGAGCGCGCCCAAGAGACATGCCAGCAGGACCACTGCGGTTTGAACCTCAGCACTCAGCGGGATTTGGCCTCGTCGTTGAGCCTCCTCAACGCGCCGCTGCGTTGGTTCATATATTTTCTCTCCCTCTTGGTCGGCCATAGCAGCGATGGATTAGGAGGGGGCGAGCAATTTAGCCACACGCAACAAGTCCTCTGGCAGCCTCCGCAGGTAGTTGGCCGCGTGCTGGGCGGTGAGATTCAGGGTGAAGCCGAAAACCAGCAATCCGGCTAGCAACTTGAAGCTGAAGCTTTCGGCGAACACGTTGACGGTCGGCACCGCCCGGCTGATGACGGAAAAGGTGAGGGTGATCAGAAAGGAGGTGGCCAGCACGGGAGCCGCCATAATCAGCCCTGATTCGAATACCCCGGATGTGCGGCGGAGCACGTCGTAGTAGAGCGGCATGGAGAGCTGTGCGCCGTGGATGGGCAGTACATCGAAGCTGCGTTGAAAGGCGCCCAGCATCCAGTGATGAAGATCCAGGGTGAAGATCAGCATCGCCCCGAGGAAGTAGGTGATCGTGCCAAAAATCTCCGCCCGACCGTCGGACATCGGCGAGAATGTCGAAACGATATTCAGGCCAATCTCGATGCCAATGATGCTCGCGCAGAGTTCCATCGCATGAAAGGTCATGCGAGAGACGAATCCTAGGAGGAGCCCCGTTCCGATTTCCTTGAGCATCAGCAGAGCGAGTCCAAACAGCTGGACATCGGGAGGCGCCGGTTGGAGGGCACCGGGAGTGACGATCAGACTGACCATCGCTGAGAGTGCGATGCGCAGGCGAACAGGGAACTGGGGCGAGGACAGCACCGGGAAAAGAAACAGCATCGCGGAGCAGCGAAAAAACACCATCAGCCCGGTAAAGAGTTCATTCGCCGCGCCAGTCATGGGTAAGGGGTCACGTCGTTGGGTGTTGGCTAGCTTACTGAACCATTTGAGGAATGCGTTCGAACATGGACTGAGTGAACTCCAGCATCGATCGGGTTAGCCAGGGCAGGAGAGCTACCAATAAGGCCATGATGCCCACGACCTTTGGAACAAAGGAGAGGGTCTGTTCGTGAATCGAGGTCACCGCTTGAAAGAGGCTGACTGCCAGCCCGATGATCATCGCGGCCATCAGGACGGGCGCAGCCAGGGTGGCTGCTTGCAGCATCGTATTCTTGAGAAGATCAACTGCATATTCCGGGTTCATAGGTCAATTCGGTCAGTCACGTGAAGGACGGTATAGCGAGATTCGGGCCAACGCTGCCGGGGGCGGTGGTTTTTGCCTAGGGCCGGTTCTCAAGCGAGGAGGATCAGGGGGGCGACGGGCAATGGACCGCGGTGGCACGACACCGCTGTTCCTGCACGCCACCTGATCCCCTCCCGCGCGCCTCTTGGCGAAGGGCACCCCCCTAGCCACTCCGTCGCGCGCAGGAAAAGCGGAGACGTGTCTCCGCAGTCATAGGGGTGGCACGCCTTTCAGGTGCAGCGGAAGGGGGGATCGTTGACCGGGGATCTTCGCTGCGCTGCGATCGCCGGCTAATCTCTGTGAACCCTGCCGGGTTCGGGACCTGTCCCCCATCTTCTTCGTAATCGTTCCCTTCCCCCCAAAAAAAAGTGAAAGAACCGGAAAAGGCGGCGCGTAGACCCCCTAGCAACGCGATGGAAGTTCCACCCAAAGCGAAGCGACGCTGACTATTATGAAAAGCCTGAAGAACTTTCTGACTGCGGACGGAATGAAGAGCGCGGCGATGGCCGCGGTGCTGGGTGGGGTCGTGACGATGGGAGCGACGGAAGCCCACGCGGATGTGAACATCATGAGGCGGTGGGCGAACACCACGCCGGTGATCAACGGGGTGGTAAGCCCCGGAGAATGGGCCACCGCCCAGTCGACCCCCTTGGCGCACGGCAAGCTCATGACCATGAACAATGGTCAGTATCTGTATGTGCTGATCGATGTGGTGGATGACACCGTGAATAACCCGCCCGCCGGTGGCGGAGCCAACACCGGAGACTGGTTCCGGCTGGCGTTTGATATCGATTTGAACCGCGCGGTGACCCCGAACGTGGATCTGGACTACAGCTCGTGCAATGATGGCAAAGAGTTCGTAAAGTCGATGAGGCTCAGCCTCAACTCCTCGACGGGTTGCATGGCTACGGACCCCAACTCCCTGGGCAAAGTCGGGTTTGGGCCGACCTTGAACTCGGCGGTGCCGCATCGGTTCTGGGAACTGCGCCTGGATCTCAATGAGATCGGAGCCCATCCGGCCACCTGGAGCTGGCTGCCGATGCTCACCCCGCACGTTCGATTTAACGTGACCACCCGATCGGAAGCTCCGGCGTTCAACACCCATCAGCCGTCGAACACCCTGATGCCCGACCTGTCGAACCTCTTCAACCTGTCCTTGGCCACGAGCCCGGCGTATCCCGGTGGATCGGGCCCGGTGTTCATGGGAGTGGGATTGGTGCCGGCCACGTTTATCAGCGGGGACGGGTATGCGAACATCAATCAGCCTGGCTATTACTACGCGACTAACGCCCCGTTCGGGAGCGATCTGCGGGTGTTCGGCCGGTGGAGCACGCTGCGCTACAACTTCGGAGCCGCCCGGTATCGGATCCTGGCCTCGAAGGATGGGGGAGCGTTCACCCGATTGCGCCAGAGCTGGAGCAACTACAAGTGGAATGGGTCGAGCTGGGTGGTGCAGGCCATTGGACCTGATGCCCAGGACGCGTATCCGATCCCGACGGCGATGGAGCTGTGGTATAACCCCAACCAGATCCTGGGTTGGCACACCCCGTCGTTTGCGGATGGGACGTATCGGTTGAAGCTGGAGCTGCTCAATGCGGTGGGCGGTGTGTTGCCGAGTCCGGCTGGTAACCTGTTGACCTTGAAGGTGGTAAACACGGCCCCCGAAGTAAAGATCAACAACATTCAGTATAACGGTCAGGACATCTGCGAGTGCGGGATCGTGACGCAGGGAAGCGCCCCGCGCGGGTTTACGTTTGATGTGACGGTGAAGGATGACAACGGCGCGTTGAACGGGTTCTGGCTGGCGGGCAACTATGGACACGGGCACAGCACGGGAACGATCTACTCGGATACCTACACCAGCGGGGGATCGAGCCTGGGAGTGCCGTTCTTTGTGAACCACATCAATGCGGATGGAGCGCGGAAGTGGAATGGGGTGACGACGTTGGAAGTGCCGTTGGCGAGCCGAGAATGGCGAGCGAGCAAGTCCTGCGCGTATAGTTTCGTGCTGGCGGCCAGCAGCCGGGTGCAGAACGGGTATAGCCTGGTGTTCCCGCATACGCAGGACTTCAACAACCTGACGATCCTGTTGGGAAGTGGGGAAGGGAGCACGGAGTGCCCTGACGACCGGATCATCATCAAGCCGATTATCGATCCGCTGATCCCGATCAAGCCGATCATTGACCCGATCATCATCAAACCCGGAGTGAACCTGCCGACGGACATCCTGGTTCGGTAAGAGGCAG
The DNA here is from genome assembly GCA_016793885.1 of Verrucomicrobiales bacterium. Taxonomy (NCBI): domain Bacteria; kingdom Pseudomonadati; phylum Verrucomicrobiota; class Verrucomicrobiia; order Verrucomicrobiales; species Verrucomicrobiales bacterium. The sequence continues at coordinate 400 of JAEUHE010000082.1, read as the reverse complement.
AGGGAGAGAACAGCTGACGAAACTTCTGAAAGAAAGACACGACGATGAAAACGACCCGAAACATAACGAAAGCGGTGGTGTTGATGAGCCTGGTGACGGTGGGAGTAATGGTGGTAGTGATGAAGGGGAAGGTGGAGTTGAGCCCCGCGGGGGAGGGGAGGAGCCAGGGTCAGGAGGCGGCCGCGGTGGAGGTGTTGAAGGAAGGGAAAGGGTCGGTGTCAAAGGTGAAGGCGCCGGAGGGCTTGGGGGTAGTGGCGGTGGAGGAGGTGCCGGCGGCGGTGGAGAACCCGAGCTCGGAGGCGGTGGTGGTGGCGCAGTTGAGAGCCGATGAGGTGGAGATGGCGTATCAACTGGGGCAGGACATCACGGAGTTGACCCCGGAAGGGCGTGCGCGGCTGAA
>JAEUHE010000081.1 GCA_016793885.1 Verrucomicrobiales bacterium | reverse complement strand
TTCGGCGCGTTCGCCATCAATATCCTTCTCAAGAACGGCGTCCCAGCCAGCCGGAAGGTAGTAGGTCAGTTCATTCCGGGCACTGCCGTCGTAGAGGGGCAGGCTTCCGGGCAGAATCATCAAGTCCTGGTTCTGGTCTTGCCAGAGTCGAAAAATGACTTTCGCCATGAGTTTCAATACGCCACGAGTGCGCTGGAAACTTTCCAGCGTGGTCCAGTCCTCATAGAGCCGGTCGAAAACCTCCGGATGGATGGGGTAAGCCTGCACGAGTCGATCGAAGTAGCGCGCTTCTTGCGTTTCGGATGGGAGCTTGGAGCCTTCGGCGATATAGGCATCAGCAAACGCGCGGCAAACGGAGTCCCGCGTTTTCGTGTCGCGGATGGGCTCAAAGAGTCGTCGGCGCACGATCTCAAACGCCTCCTCCGTGGCGACCGGCTTCCAAAGTGCCTGGACTCGACCAAAAGTCTTTTCCAAAGCTTTTAGCGCCGCCACTCCTCGGTTGCTCCCCGCCTCAACCTCAGACTCGGGCAATGAGGCGAGTAGGATTGCGTTCGGAACGAGTTTGGCGGCCTCAGTGAGGGCCTGTAAGAACGAAAGGTTGCTGTCGTAGGTGCCACCGCTGAGCGCCTGGCCGTTGGAGAATTGGCGAATATAGGCAACCAGTTCATCGATGAGGACCACGCATGGAGCGTGTTTTTCAAGCAGGGTCTTGATCACTTCCTTGCCCGGGGAGGTGCCGTTAACATCGGCTTCCTTCACCAAGGCGAGCGCTTCCTCTCCTCCTAGTTGCCACGCGAGCTCACCCCATAGCGTCTGCACCGTCTGGGCACCGTGCTTCCAAGCCTGACCCGGTGCGAGATCCATACCGTCGATGACTGCTAGGCGCGCGCGCGGCACATCCAGCAGACCCGCTTGGTCCAGCAAAGCCGGAATGCCTACCAAGTCTTTGAGGGGGCAGGAACGTGTGGCGAGATGATAGACGGCGAGCATCGTGTGCGTTTTTCCGCCGCCGAATGCCGTCTGAAGCTGAATCACCGGATCGCCGCCTTGTCCGTTCAGGCGGCGAGCGACCGACGTGAGGAGAAGGCGCATCCCTTCTGTGATGAATGTGCGCTGAAAGAACGCGGCCGGATCTTGATACTCACGGGAAGCCTTGCCGGTGCGAACTGCCGTAATGTCGGCGGCAAATTCGGATTGCTGGAATGTGCCCTCCAGAACATCGGAATGAGGAACTGCGATTTCTCTCCAGGGTTTCAGACTCATAAATTAGGTCCCTTCGTTCTCAAAGCCAGGTAGATGCTGGATTACAGATTGGGGAGTAGTAGCGACCGTTGCGGCAGACTCGATACCCGTCCAGCTCGTGATGAGTTCGTTGTAGGCGCGGGCGTCTTCGGCCTGCCCGAGGCGTTCGCAGAGTGTGTAGAGGCGGTAGGCGAGCTGGCGCACGGCTTCGGCTTTGCCGCCGAGGGCGGCGAGGAGCGCGCCAGAGGCTGATTCGCCGCCTTGTTTCAGCGCGCGGATGAGCTGGTGCAGGGCTTCCCAGACCGGCGTGCGGGTGTCGGTGCGCGGGTCCCAATCGGTGGGATACTCGGCCCACTTGAGCAGGCGCACTTTGCCGCTGCCGCTTTGCAGCACCCCGGCTTCCTTCATGGCATCCACGCTGGTGGATTTGGAGCGGGCCAGCACGTCGGCTTCGCCAAAGACGCTTTCCGTCCAGCCGTGTTGCTCGAACCAGTGTAGGCAGAACTGGGTGTCGCCGTCGAAATCGTCCTCGGCGAGGAAGCGATTGATGAGTTGGAGGGCGGTACGAACGCTCATGGGCGAGCCGTCGGCCTCCAGCACGGCGGCGTATTTGGAGAAGACGGCCATGCCGGGGCCGATGATGGCCTGTGACAAATCCACAGGAGCGACCGGCGAACGGTCTTCGCCGGAGCCTTTGGTCATCTCATCGAGCGCCTCGGGTAGGACGGCATTCAACTCGCGAAGGAATTCGCGGCGCGAGACGGACGAGGCATCCAACGGGCGCTTGCGACAAACAAGGACGATGCTGGAAGCCAGAGCATTGTTACCGATGCCAATCATGCGAAACTCTTGCTCGCTCCTTAGCGGCCACGTTCCGACGATGGCGAAGCCAGCTCGTACGACCGCTGTTAGGAAGGTCACCCATCCCGTGGAGGCCGTTCCTGCATCGCCGGTGGTTTCGGACTGCTTGAACGCGTAGTAAATCGTGACCGGGCTCTCCGGGTGTGCCTGCTCCGCGAGATTGTGGATGACCTTGGTCATTCCTTCCAAGAAAAAGGCTTCTGCTTTGTCTTTGCTGCCGTGACGATGGGAGGCCGCCACCAGCTCTTCTGCTTTCGGAACCGCTATTGTCGCGAGAATTGTCGGAAAAACGGAACGCAACGCCTGACGCAACCAGATGTAGAAGAAGTCGGACAAGTCAGCGTAGCCGATGTTGTCGTAGTATGGTGGGTCTGTTGAAATGAATTTGAGACGAGAAATGTTCTGGCTCTGCGCGTCGGATTGAACCGCGAAACCAATCGCTGCGGGGGAGAGTTTCTTTATGCATTCTGAGATATACTCGGAGGCTGGAGCGAATCCCCCAACTGTGTTTTCAAGAATTGCGGCTTCCGGATAGTCCCATGTCATGGGAATTGCCTGCTTGGCGAACAGGTTCATCACTTTTTGGTTTCCGGGCACCCACCGAGTCATCGCATTGGAAAAGTCCGCGCAACGATTTACCGCAAATGCTAGATACACGCTGACAGCTTCTGCGTATGCGGTGGCACCGGCGCCGCCGCCATCGAGGCCTCGGTCAGTATTGTCTAGGCCAGTTGCCAGTCCATCTCGACGGATGCGTTCACGGACTTCGTTGACGAGATCGCTTAGGGTCGTGAGTGCGACTAACTGTCGCGGCGTGAAAGCATCCCCCCAAGTTGGCATCCCATACATGGGCAATCGGTCTATGTCGTGACAAGGGGTCGTCACTCCTAAATCGGGCTTCCAAGCTGGTTTTGCTGTGCGCGCAACAACTTCCGCCTCGTTTGTGGGGGGGAGGTATATACGTCCTCTCGGACCTTCTG
>JAEUHE010000080.1 GCA_016793885.1 Verrucomicrobiales bacterium | reverse complement strand
TAACCGCAACCAGGCATGAGGACCGAGCTTCGCTTCACCGACACCAACGCGGCCTCCGATTCCAAGGGCCGCACCTGGGGGCTGGAGGGAAATCTCTTCTGGTATCTCGTGGGAGGCGTCGGCGCAGGCATCACGCTGTTCTTCCTCATGTTTCTGGGCTTCAAAGCCACGTTGTTCGCGTCATTCGTGGTCGCGGTCGTGCCGATGATGCTTTGCCTCGCCTACATCTTTGGCCTGCGCCAAGGCAAACCTCCCGGTTACGACCGCGACTGTCTCCAATACGTCCTGAGCGGACGCGGCTTCGGCCCCGAAGCCGACCGCGTCCGCCTTCCCAAACATCCCGTTTCAGGAACCTGACCCATGACACCCGAGGAACAACAGCGAGAAATGCTCAGGAATCTCGACCAGACGGAGCACGTCTTGCGCGAGAACCTGGCCGCACCAGGACTCGATGGAACTGCCCGCGCCCACATGGAGATTGCGCTCGCGCATACTCGGGAGGCGGCGTCTGCCTTCAAGAGCGGCCACGGCCGGACAGTGATGGAAGTCGTGCAGGAACACGATGTGTTTGCACGGCGGCTTCATCAGGTTCTTCAAAGATCGGTTCAGCAATTCTGTCCCGACGAGAGGAAAGCTGGTGAAACGAAACCGGTCGATCAAGCGGCGGCGGACGGGACGACGATGACGGGGCAAGCTCGTCACCAGCACCTCGACAACTTGGAAAAGGCGGAAGCTGGCCTGCGCTCGAACCTCCACATGCACTGCGTGAGCGAAACCGTCCGGGCGCACATGGAGCGGGGCTTGAGCCATGTCCACGAGAGTTACATCGCCGTTAATGGAGCCGGAAGAGCGAGGACGGTGCATCAGTTGGTCGAGCATTTGGAAAAGGTGGAACTGCTGTTCAACAAGCTCAGGCATCGCTCAGAGCAAGGCATCGTCCCAATCAAAATTCGTCTCTGAACCAAAGGCTCGCAACACCATTCTGATTATGAGCAATCAACGAATCCTTGATCAACTGAGGGACGCGGAATCGGCGCTACGCGAAAATCTTCACCGCCACGACCTCGACCCGACGGCGCGCACCCACATGGAGCGGGCGCTGAACCACACCTCGGAGGCTTATGTCGCGACCAACGAGATCGGCAAGGCCCGATCCGTTCAGCGGCTCGTCGGCGATTTGGAAAAGGTGGAGCAAATCCTGGCGAAAGTTCACCGGCAACCGCCGCCCGGTGTTGTTGTGAAATCCATTCACGTCTGACCTATGTTCGAGCGCGCACCCAACGGTTTCTTAGTCCGCGATTTGGTGGTCTTCAACCATCTGCGGCGCGGCGGCTACGTGGCGAAGGGTTTCGTCTTCGAGGCTCCTGACCTGACAAACAGCCCCATCGCCGACCTGAACGATTTCCAAGAACAACTCTGTCTCCTGCTGGCCTCACTCCACGAGAACCAGCGGCTTCAAGTGCAGTACTTCTGCGATTCCGACTACAAGGGGGAACTGCTCAGGTACCAGCAGGAGACGGAACGCTTTTCCAACGTCTGGACGAAACGCGCCCGCAACGAACGCTTCACGCGCTACTGGCAGGCCATGTCCGAACGGCGGCTTCGGCGGCAGCGGGTCATCTTCTACATCTCTCGCTCGTTGGACAGTGCGACCAACAGTTTTCAGACGGCAGGCGCGCGTCGCGATTACTACAACACACTGCTCGACCAGCTTCAGACCGAGTTCGAGCACGTTCATCGGTTGCTGCTCGAAATTTTCGCGTCCGCCGGCAGCCGTGTTCTGCCGATGGGCAACCGCGACCATTTCCGTCACTACAAGCAGTTCCTCAATCCGTCGCTCAATGAACGGTTCGACTACGACATCGCTGATGGATTCGAGCCGGAGCTTTCGATTCAAGAAAACTGCTGGCACTCGGAAGGCAACGCTCAATCCGATTCCGGTTTCTTCATGGATGGGCACTATCATGCGCTCATCGTCCTGACCCGCTGGCCGCGCACGACCTATCCGGGAATCATCCAGCGCCTCACCAATCTCCAGCTCCTTGTTTACACCATCACGGTCAACGTGGACCCGCTCCCCATCACGCGGGAAATCAACAAGGAGGAAAAGGAGCACGACCGCGTGGCCGGTGACTACGCCAGCGAGAAGAAGATTTCACTGCTCACGGTGATGGAGAAGAAGCAGAAGAAAATCCACGCGTTGATGCAGGGCCAGACCATTCCGTTTCACGCCATGTTTGTGATTCGCGTGTGGGACAAGACGAAGGACGGCCTAAATGCCAAGGCTGGGGCGATCAAGAACGCGGTAAACTCGATGAATACAGCTCAGTACTTCGAGAGTAACCTGGCCAGCACGTCGAAGAACCTGTTCTTCCAGACCTGGCCCGGCTGGACATGGGGCCGCTACGACCACCGCAAACTCTACGCCGAACATCGTTACCTCGCCGACATGCTGCCGGTGACGAGCACGTTCACGGGACACCTGGCCACCGCCGAAGCCATCTATGAAGGGCCGGGCAGCAACCTTATCGGCATCGAAACCTTTTCCGGCCAGGATGAAAACAAGTCACCGCAACACGCAGTGCTGCTCGGCATGTCCGGCGCGGGAAAGTCCGTCACCGTCTGCGACCTGCTCACGCAAACCGAGGGTTACTTCGGCTACACCGTGATCATCGAGGAAGGACTCAGCTACGGCATCTACACGCAGACCGTGGACGAGGACGCGCGTCCCATCATCATTCATCCCGATGGCGACCTGACGATCAATTATCTCGATACCAAAGGGCTTCCGCTCACGCCCGACCATCTCTCCGCCGCGACCGCGCTGGTCGCGCGCATGATTGGCACCAGTTCGCAGGAGGACAAACAGATGCTCCGCCAGGCGCAGATCGCCAAGTACATCAACCTGCTTTACGAGGACTCGTTTCAAGACTGGCAGAAGAAGCGGCACGATGAGTTGTTCCACATCGCGCGCCACGCGCTGGCGTTGCAGAAATTCCGCGCCGAACGGATGCCGCCCGGCGCGACGACCCTCGAAACTTTTGCGGACTTCCGCGACCAGTCGGGATCTGGACCCATACCGTCCCAGGCAGGATTCACCTTCAACGAGTGGGGGCAGGATTGCCTCGCCCATTTCGATGAGGGGACCGTCCTGAAATTCCTGAAAGACCCCAAGACCAGCAAGGAAGTCCGCAATCTTGCTTTCGCCCATTTCGCGCCGGGCGATTTCCCGACCCATCGGATGCTTCAGGAATTGATGATGCTCGACCCGATGGGCGCGGAGCGTGATCAAATCATGGAGATTGCCACGCTGCTCCTGCCGTGGTGTCGCGATGGCAACTACGGCTGCCTGTTCGACGGCACGAGCAACCTCTCGCTCACCGGCAAGATTGCCCACTTCGAGCTGGGCTACATCCCCGAATCGGCGAAGGAGCTGAAGGCTGCGGCCGGCTTCCTCATCACGAACCACGCGCGCAAGCACATCATGACGTTGCCGCGCGCGATTCGGAAACGGAACGTCTATGAGGAAGTCGCCCGCTTCCTCGACATCCCCGGCGGACAGGAAATCGTGCAGGAAAGCTACGCCCAGCTTCGGAAGTTCAATTGCTGGAACATCTCCATTGTTCAGCAATACGCGCGGTTCAAACAGTCGCGCATCCGTTCCGCCGTGTTCGGGAACAGCCGCCAGTTCTTCATCATGCGGCAGAACGACCGCGCTGACCTGGACGACATGGGCAAGGACATTTCACTGCCCGAGGTCACGCAGCACGCGATTCTGAACTACCCGCTGCCCGACCATCAAGCGGGGCAGAAGTATTCGCCCTTCACGTACCTGCACACCGACTCGACGCGTAACCTGTGCGGAACCGTCCATAACGTCGGCTCTCCTGAACTGCTCTACTGCTCGTCATCCAGCGGCGAGCACTTCGACAAACGCGCCCGCGAGCTGCGGGCGAGCACCAGCATCGTCGAAGGAATCATCGCCCACGCCAACCGTCCTTCCAAACTCACCCAAGAACTCACCACTTCCCGTCTATGAAAACTCCCGTCCTCCTACTCGCCCGTTTCGTTCCCCTTGCGGCTGCCGCATCGCTCATCGTTGGTTGCGCCGCCACGCGTCCGCTCGGTGACACCGTGCTGGGTGCGGGCGGCGCGTACCTCGGCCACGAACTGTCTGATGGAAATCCCGTGGCCACTGCCGCCGGCGCGGCGGGTGGCGTGCTTATCAGCGAGGGGCTTCACTTTGCTGCGAAGAAGCAGTCTGAGAAAGCCTACCTGACCGGCTACGAGAAGGGCCGCAGCGATGCGGTGAGACAGCAATACTGGCTTTACGTGTCCATGCAGCGCGCCCGCAACCGCACGGACAACGTCCGTCTTTTTGAAGTGACGCTCCCCGAACAACGCATTGATGGCGTCATCTTCAAATCCACCACCAAACAACTCCGCATCGAAGAGTAGAGAAAGGAAACACCATGAAAAGAATCATCGTACTCACACTGATCACATTGAGCATCGCGTTCTCAGCGCGGGCACAGTGGGTCGTTTATGACCCGGCCAACACGGTTCAGTCAGTCATCAATACCGCGCAGGAAGTCGCGCAAATGGTCACACAGATTAACAACCAGGTTCGGCAAATCCAGCAGCTCACCGACCAATTGAACGAGTTCAAGCACTACGAAGATCTGTTCGGTGACCCCGGTCGTGTTGTCGTCGCGACCATCACGCCGCTTGTCAACGATCTCAAGAAAACGGAAGTCGGCCAGACGCTCACCACGCTGGAAGGCGCCGTCGATGCCGGACAAGCCATGCTCTACGACGCGAACGGTTTGTTCCGCAGCGTCGGCAAAGAATTCACCACGCCCGGCGGTCAAAAGGTGAAGCGGCAGGAAGCGGAATATCTGCCTGTCGCCGCCGTCCAGAAAACGACGGATAACTATCTTGCCGTTTTAACCGACGCGACCGCGCGTCGCGTCGCGTTGAAGCAACAAATCGCCGCGACCACCGAGCAGCTCAAGGCGGCGAAGTCGGATGCAGAGGTGCAAAAGTTGACCGGCGTCCTCATTGGACTCTCCGCCGCGTTGGAAAGCACCGATCACGAAGTCAGCCAGGCCACCGCGTCCGCCGTCGTGCAGGACATTGCGAACCGCGCCGACGCCCAGCGCCAGCTTCAAGCGCGCAAGGAGCAGCAACACGCGGAGTACACCGAAGCCGTGGAGAAATACGGCCAGACGTTTCGTCTCCTCACGGACCCGGCGAAATTCCCCATCAAGTAACCGATTATGGCCTCGTTCGAGAGCATCTTCCCCACGTTCTTGCAGAAGTGCGCCGACCTGCACGACCTGCTGCTCGTCGTGGCCTTCATGCTGTTCATCGTGGGCGTGATTCTGCGCGTCACGCACGGTTTCACGCCCAAGAGCATGACGATGTTCATGGTGCGACTGCTCATCCTCACGGCGCTGCTCGTGTTCCTGCCCGCGTGGGGCAACCAGCTTCAGGACACGGTGAAGACCTCCATCCTCGACGGTCTGGGGGTGAACCCGGCGGATGTGCAGGATCAGTATAACAAACTGCTCGTCATCAAACGCGACAATGCGGCAGACCGTTCCTGGTGGGACATTCTCTCGGACTTCAACGGGTTCACCGTCGAGATTCTGATTTCCGGGCTGCTCATACTCGTCGGCCAGGCCGCGTCGTTGCTCCTGTTCTGGGCCTACGTGTTCCAGAAAGTGATTCTGCATCTTGGCTATGCTCTGTCCCCGCTGCTCATCGGCTTCATGGCCATTCAAGCCATGCGCGGTGTGGGGACTCGCTACCTGATGAACTTGGTCGGCGTGCTGCTCTGGCCGCTGGGCTGGGCCGTCGCGGCGTTGGT